>NZ_JBIWHY010000016.1:0-136539 GCF_044764345.1 Bacillus sp. NPDC094106
GCATCTTCCTCGGGTCTCATTGGCATGCAAATGCAGGGGGCGATGGCCATATTCGCAGTTAATTTAAAACGAATCATGACCTTAATGAAAGAAAAGAAGTAAAAAAAGCATAAGAAAAAGGCGACTTTCCGTTCAAAATTGAACGGAAAGTCACCTTTTTTCGTTTCACATATGTTTTACGGAATGAAAAACGTAAGTTTTTCAGTGCCCTCGTATGAGGCCGCATCCTTTTTTGTATGTTAGTAAATTAAAGTATCCTTTGTAATAGGGGTATGCTTTTATATAAAACCTCATTATGAGAGCCATGCACTATATATTTCTCACCATCTAAAAACACTATTCGTAATGGTATTTCCATCATCCAATTTTGTGAGAATATTTCCTACAACTTTACCATCTGCCCATATTATTTTGGAATGTGAGGGGATTACTTGTAAATATCGAATCGTTTCTTTCGTATCCCATATTTTCTAACATCATGATGAAAGGGTCATATACAAATGCAGCTAACCCGAAGCTCCAATTACCTGTACCCGGAATAATAACATTACTCATAGAACCAAAAAGTCCCGGAAAAAAGACGATGGGTCGTTTTCTTTTATTGGTTTTCATAGTCTCCACCTTTTTATATGAATATTTTTCTCATAACAGTGGCTGAAATAAGCATTAAAATCAGATTTTGTTGAACACTACATAAAAGAAATGACTATGAGTGGAAGGAAACTGAGATGGTGAAAAAAATACTACGTGTTATTTCTATTATCATTAGCATAGTGATTTTCTTTGTTATTTGGATGCATATTGACGTAACACTCGGAAGAAAAATAGAAGCTGAGAAAAATCGCTTGAAGGAGTATCCACCTCATTATAGTGATTTTCAATTATATGTAGAGGGGGAATCACTATATCGTCAGCTCTTTTCTGATATAAAAGGAGCAAAAAACTCTATATTCACTTATTTCTATATTATTTCGGATGATAAAAGCAGCCATACGTTTTTAAAATTGTTAAAGGAAAAGGCGAAAGAAGGGGTAGAAGTATATTTATCAATTGATTGGATTAACGATCTATCTTTTGAAAGAAAGTTAAAAGATGAATTGCAGGCAAGTGGCGTTCATTTTACGTATAGTAGAAAACCGGAATTTCCATTCTTTTTTTATTCGCTTCATCACCGGAATCATCGTCGCATTACAACAATAGATGGAAAAGTTGGTTATACTGGAGGCTTCAACATAGGTGATGAGTACTTAGGAAAAGACAAGCGTTTCGGATACTGGAGAGATTACCATGTACGAGTACAGGGAGAGGGAGTAACGGATTTAGAAGAGCAATTTGTATTAGATTGGAAACGGGACACTTCAGAAGAAATGAAGCGGACAGTTCAGCGGACAGTTAAAGGAAACACGTTACATACTATGTTTAGTTATAATGGTCATGGGATTATTGCGAAATATATTTCTCTCATAAATCAGGCCAAACATTCTATTGTGATTGCTACACCGTATTTTATACCGCGAGATCAAAAACTCATGGATGCATTAATTCAGGCTCGAAAGCGTGGTGTATCTGTAAAAATACTTTGGTCTTATAAACCAGATGTACCTCTTATTAAAGAAGCGGCGTATCCGTATATTCGTCAATCTGTCGAGAATGGGATTACAGTATATGGTTATAAAAAGGGGATGTTCCATGGGAAGTTAATATTTATTGATAATGAAACAACCATTATTGGTACAACAAACTTTACTTCGCGAAGCTTTCATATAAATGATGAAATGGATTTGTATATACATGGTGGTCCTATCGTATCACAAGTGAATCAAGCGTTAGCGCAAGATTTTCATGATTCAAAAGAAATAACAACAGCCTTTTTTGAAACATTATCTTTTTTTGAGCGTTGTAAGGAGAAAGTAGCAAGGTTGATTAGTTTTTATTTATAAGAAGTGGATGACGGGAGGAAAGGGATACGGTAGGATGTCGTATCCTTTTTTTCATGAATGTGAAAAGGAGATGATAGTATTTTGCATTTTTAGGTTTACTTGCCTTTTTCTTCTTGATATTGTTTTGGTATGAAACACAATATTTTAATATAGAGAGGTGCCTGTGAAATGTGGTGTGGTGTTTAATGATGAGGAATATATTTAAATTCATTACAGTCTTTATATATATGGTATTAGTACAGTATGTATTTAATATGTTAGTAGAGCAGGGAGTACTAGTTAAAAACTATGTGTATTTGTTAATTACAGCACCTATTCTGTTCATTGGAGTGTTTAGTATTTTGTATATTTTTGAGCAGGGTGCTAAGGATAAGAAGTAGAACGTGATATGCGTATTGAAACGATATGGGAGAAAAGGGATGTAATGCACACCCCTTTTATTAGAAATATTTAATTTTCATGTACAAGCTTAGTAACATCATCATTTATTAATGTCCCCACATGTTCACCTAAACATATTTTCTTCATAACTCCAGATTCATCAAAATTAAAGACATGTACTGGTAAGTGATAGTCGCGAGCAAGTAATAAAGCAGATTGGTCCATTACTTGTATATTGTGCTGAACGACATCATTATAATTAAGTTTTCGATACATTTTTGCTGATTTATTTCGTTTTGGATCACTTGTGAAGACGCCGTCTACTCCTTGTTTTGCGACTAAAATGGCATCGCTATTCATTTCGATTGCTCGTTGTACACTTGGATAATCTGTTGTAACGAAAGGTTGCCCATTTCCGCCACCAAAAATGACGATATATCCTTTTTCTAAATGATGTACAGCTCGTAAGCGAATATAAGGTTCTGCGACTGCTGTAAAGGGGATAGATGTCATAACGCGTACTTCTGTATCTGTTTTACTTGTTAATACACCCCGAAGCATGAGGCTATTAATAATTGTGCCTAAAGTTCCGATATTGTCTGCTTCAACACGGTCAATCCCCCATTCTTCCGCTAAGTTTCCTCTGAAAATGTTCCCTCCGCCAATGACAATTGAGACTTCGATACCTAAATCAACAATGGATAAAATTTCAGTCGCGATATGCTCTAAACGTTTG
Source organism: Bacillus sp. NPDC094106 (assembly GCF_044764345.1). Taxonomy (NCBI): domain Bacteria; kingdom Bacillati; phylum Bacillota; class Bacilli; order Caryophanales; family Bacillaceae; genus Bacillus; species Bacillus sp. NPDC094106. The sequence continues at coordinate 3,058 of NZ_JBIWHY010000016.1, forward strand.
GAGCCAAAGCTATTTCCGTCTTGATCAGCAAGCGCGCCTCCGCTTAATTTAATTAAAATACGTTTGTATGGTTTCATGAAAATCCCCCTATATAGATGGCAATAAAAAAGGAACAAAGGCGGGCGCCCTTGTTCCTTGCTAAAAAAAGAAATAGAAAAGAAATAGATATAATGAAGTCCTTCATGTAATTTTTCATAACATCCACTCCTTTTCATTTTAATTAGTTTCGATTCGAATAAATATATCTTTTAGATTATACAAAATAATCTGATGTTTCATCAAGGTTATTTTATTTCTTTTTTTATGAAATAGTGTCAATGAATATTTTAAGAAAAAAATTAGGATTTTTTGTGACAAACTTGTAGGTTTTTGTCTGATTTTGTAGGTTCACCTATATCATGTGTGAGTAAGCTCTTATAAATACAAATTGAAAGCGTTCGCATGAAGGGGATGAAAATACATGAAAAAATTTGGATTAGCAACACAAATATTTGTCGCACTTGTTTTAGGGATTGTAGTAGGGGCAATCTTTTATGGCAATAAAACGGCAATTTCTTATATCACACCAATTGGGGATATATTTATTCATTTAATTAAAATGATTGTAGTACCGATTGTTATTTCAGCACTGATTGTTGCAGTAGCTGGTGTAGGTGATATGAAGAAGCTAGGGAAATTAGGCGGTAAGACAATTCTTTACTTTGAAATTATCACAACGATTGCGATTTTGATGGGATTACTTGCAGCTAATGTGTTCCAGCCAGGTACAGGCGTGGATATGAATAACCTGCAGCAAAGTGATATTTCAGCATATAAGCAAACGGCTGATGCAACACAGAAAAAAGGTTTTGCAGAAACAATTGTTCACATTGTACCAAAGAATGTATTTGAATCAATTGCACAAGGCGATCTATTACCAATTATTTTCTTCTCAGTTTTATTTGGTTTAGGAGTTGCGGCGATTGGTGAAAAAGGAAAGCCTGTGTTTAACTTCTTTGAAGGTGTACTTGAGGCAATGTTTTGGGTCACAAACCAAGTTATGAAATTTGCTCCATTCGGTGTATTTGCATTAATTGCTGTTACAGTTGCAAAGTTTGGCGTAGGAACACTTCTTCCTTTAGGAAAATTAGTGCTAGCTGTGTATGTAACTGTTATACTATTCGTTATTGTTGTATTAGGTATTAATGCGCGAATGGTAGGAGTAAACATTTTTACATTAATGAAAATTTTAAAAGAAGAGCTTATTCTTTCATTTACAACAGCAAGTTCAGAAGCTGTTTTACCTAATATTATGAGGAAAATGGAAGAGTTCGGTTGTCCGAAGGCCGTTGCCTCTTTTGTTATTCCGACAGGTTACACATTTAATTTAACTGGTTCAGCGATTTACCAAGCGTTAGCAGCATTGTTCGTTGCACAAATGTATGGTGTACACATGTCATTAACGGAGCAGATTACGCTATTATTCGTTCTCATGCTGACATCAAAAGGTATGGCAGGGGTTCCTGGTGCATCATTTGTTGTTGTACTTGCAACATTAGGCTCAATGGGATTACCGCTTGAAGGAATCGCGTTAATTGCTGGTATTGACCGCATTTTGGATATGATTCGCTCAGCTGTCAATGTATTAGGAAATGCATTAGCAGCCATTGTTATGTCGAAGTGGGAAGGCGAATTTGATCATGAGAAAGCAAAACGATATGTAGAAACAGTCAAACAAACAAAAGCAGCATAAGAAATAGATGAGGAGTGGGTATTGATGGCAACATTAACTGAAACTACAAAAAATATGCGAATTGAAAAAGACTTTTTAGGTGAAAAAGAAGTACCGATGCATGCTTATTATGGAGTTCAAACAATGCGTGCTGTAGAGAACTTTCCGATTACAGGATATAAAATCCATGAAGGTTTAATTAAGGCACTTGCGATTGTTAAAAAAGCGGCTGCACTTGCGAACACGGATGTAGGACGATTGGAATTGAAAAAGGGCGGTGCTATTGCAGAAGCGGCGCAAGAAATTCTTGAAGGAAAATGGCATGATCATTTTATTGTTGACCCAATTCAGGGCGGTGCAGGAACTTCTATGAACATGAATGCAAATGAAGTCATTGCCAATCGTGCTCTTGAATTATTAGAGATGGAAAAGGGAGACTATCATTATATTAGTCCAAATAGCCATGTGAATATGGCGCAGTCAACAAATGATGCATTCCCAACAGCAATCCATATTGCAACATTAAATGCGCTGGAAGAATTATTACAAACGATGGGATATATGCATGACGTATTTGAATTGAAAGCAGGGCAATTTGATCATGTGATTAAAATGGGACGTACACATTTACAAGACGCTGTACCAATTCGTCTTGGACAAGAATTTAAAGCCTATGCTCGCGTTATTGAACGTGATATAAAACGAATTCAGCAATCCCGTCAACATTTATATGAAGTAAATATGGGAGCAACAGCAGTTGGTACAGGATTAAATGCAGATCCAGAGTACATTGAAGCAGTAGTGAAACATTTAGCTGCGATTAGTGAGTTACCTCTTGTTGGGGCGGAAGATTTGGTAGATGCAACGCAAAATACAGATGCATATACGGAAGTATCAGCTGCGCTGAAAGTATGTATGATGAATATGTCTAAAATTGCAAATGATCTTCGTTTAATGGCATCAGGCCCACGTGTTGGACTTGCAGAAATTATGCTGCCAGCTCGTCAACCAGGCTCATCTATTATGCCAGGAAAAGTAAACCCTGTTATGCCGGAAGTAATTAACCAAATCGCATTCCAAGTAATCGGTAACGACCATACGATTTGTCTTGCTTCAGAAGCTGGTCAATTAGAACTAAACGTTATGGAACCAGTACTTGTCTTTAACTTACTTCAATCCATTAGCATTATGAATAACGGTTTCCGTGCCTTTACAGATAATTGTCTAAAAGGAATTGAAGCAAATGAAGGACGTTTGAAAGAATATGTTGAGAAAAGCGTAGGGATTATTACAGCTGTGAACCCTCATATTGGTTATGAAGCAGCGGCTCGCGTTGCAAAAGAAGCAATCGCAACTGGGCAGTCTGTAAGGGAGCTTTGCGTGAAAAATGGTGTTTTATCACAAGAAGAATTAGATTTAATTTTAGATCCATATGAAATGACACATCCAGGAATTGCGGGAGCAGCTCTTCTAAAGAAAAATTAAAAAAAGAGGGGACATTCCCCTCTTTTTTGTTTACAATATAGAAATGTTATATATAAATAAGGGTAGGGATGTTATGAGTAAATTTACGGTTTCCTCTAATGGAACATTAGAAACAACATTAAGAGGAGGAGAAGTATTGGCAACACCGCTTTTAAATAAAGGTGTCGCTTTCACGAAAGAAGAAAGAGAAGAACTAGGATTAAAAGGGTTATTACCGCCAGCGGTATTAACATTAGATGAACAAGCACGCCGTGCATATGAACAATTTTGTTCGCAGCCGGATGATTTATTAAAAAACGTATATTTAACAGCGTTACATGATCGAAATGAAGTGTTGTTTTATCGCTTATTAACAGATCATTTACGAGAGATGCTTCCAATTGTGTACACGCCAACTGTTGGTGTAGCAATTCAAAGATATAGTCATGAATATCGTAAGCCGCGCGGAGTTTATTTATCAATTAATGATCCTTCTGGTATTGAAGAAGCATTTTCTAATATTGGTGCAACAGCTGAAAATATTGATTTAGTCGTTGTAACAGACGGAGAAGGAATACTAGGAATTGGTGACTGGGGCGTTGGTGGTATTAATATCGCTATCGGAAAGTTAGCTGTTTATACGGCGGCAGTTGGAATCGATCCTAGTCGTGTATTACCTGTTATTTTAGATGTAGGAACGAACCGAGATGATTTATTAAATAATCCGTTTTATATTGGAAACCGTCATCCGCGTGTGACTGGTGAAGCTTATGATACATTTATCGATACATTTGTAAAAGCTGTATGTAACAAGTTTCCGAAAGCATTATTACACTGGGAAGACTTTAGTTCGCGTAATGCACGCAAAATCTTAGATAAATATCGTAATCATGTATGTACATTTAATGATGATATTCAAGGAACAGGTGCTGTTTCACTTGCAGCAGTATTATCAGCCGTAAAAGCTTCAGGTGTCCCGCTTTGTGAACACCGCGTTGTTATCTTTGGTTCTGGTACGGCTGGAATCGGAATTACCGATCAAGTGCGAGATGCGATGATTCGCGCAGGATTATCGGAGAAAGAAGCAAACGAGCATTTTTGGTGTATTGATCGTAACGGTTTACTTACAGATAATATGGAAGATCTTCTTGATTTCCAACGTCAATACGCACGTAAGGAATCTGAAATGAATCAATGGAAACAAGGTGAAGTAATTGGACTTGCAGAAGTTGTGAAACATGTAAGGCCAACAATTTTAATTGGTACATCAACAGTAGCAGGTGCATTTACAGAGGAGATTATAAAGGAAATGGCTTCTCATGTAGATAGACCTATTATTTTACCAATGTCTAATCCAACACCGCTTGCAGAAGCAAAACCAGTAGATTTAATCCATTGGACAGAAGGACGAGCGCTAGTGGCAACAGGAAGTCCATTTGAACCAGTTACATATAATGGTGTAACATATGTAATTGGACAATCAAATAATGCACTTATCTTCCCAGGTCTTGGTCTTGGAACAATTGTTGTTCGTGCGAGTGTAATGACAGATGGTATGTTTGCAGCAGCGGCAGAGGCAGTAGCAAGCAGGGTAGATACAAGTAAGCCAGGAGCACCAATTCTTCCAGAAGTCGAAGAATTGCGTAACATTTCTGAGATAGTTGCAATTGAAGTAGCGAAAGTTGCGGTTGCCGAAGGTGTAGCTCGTGAGAAACTTGATGATAACGATATCAAGGAAGCTGTAAAAAAAGCAATGTGGCAGCCTGTGTATCGCCAAATTAGAGCAGTCGAAATGGTAAGAATATAGAAAGAAAGCCCGTTTATATGATAAGCGGGCTTTCCTTGTTCAATTTTTGAACAAACATATTTCATAAATAGGAAGTGGCATTTTTGAGTTGGAATCAATTATGGAAGAAAGATATGTCCCTTTTAATTATTTTGATGGTGGTTGTTCCGATTGCTGGAGAGCTAAATTTTCATCCGTTTAATGATACATTCCGTGTTAGTTTTGGGACGCCAATTTTTTTCTTTTTGCTATTGTTTTTACGGAAAATACCAGCTGCAGTAGCCGGTATACTTGTTGGGTTATCTGTAGTAGGGTTTCGAGTTTGTCTTGATTGGATGTTACAAGGGTCTTTTCATGTAACGGAGTCTTTTTATTTGCGTTATCCAGTCTTCTTTTATTATTTTGTTTATGGAAGTTTATTTTCAGTATGTAGAGTAAATAAATTTCATCAGAAACCATTTGTAATTGGGTGTCTTGGGATTACAATTGAGATTATAGCAAGCATGTCAGAACTTGCTTTTTATCATGTTTTAGTACTCGGTACGACAATAACTTTTTCTGAAGTAAATAAGATCATCATTATCGCTATTTTTCGAAGCTTTTTTGCTCTTGGATTTTTGAATATGATGAACTTGTATGAAACGAAATTAAAAGAATTACAAATTCGGAAAGAAAATGAAAAAATGTTGATGCATCTTTCTAATTTATATGTAGAGTCGGTTCATTTAAAAAAGACACTTCAAAATGCAGAGTTAATTACACAAGAAGCGTATCAATTATACCGAAATTTACAAGCGAGTGATGATGCAAGTAGCATAGGAATGCATAGTAAAAAAGCGCTAAAAATTGCTGGGGAAGTACACGAAATAAAAAAAGATAATCAAAGAATTTTTGCGGGATTATCAAAACTTTTATTAGATAAAAATCTTTCTGAGTATATAGAAGGTCATGAGTTGACAGAAATGATTGTTAGGATAAATGAGAAGTACGCGCAGCTATTAGGAAAAAAGATAACATTTTCTAAAAGTATAGAAGGTGAGCATGCCGAATATCATGTTTATACTGTATTGTCGCTTTTAAACAATTTAGTTGCAAATGCTGTTGAAGCAATCGAGAGCACCGGTACAATTATAATAAAGGCATATAAAAGAGACACGAATGTGATATTTGAAGTAATCGATGATGGACCTGGTATTTTAGCAAAATATAAAGAGTTAGTATTTAAACCGGGATTTACGTCGAAATATGATCAAACAGGGGCAGCATCGACAGGCATTGGACTTTCCTATATAAAAGAGATGGCTACAGAACTTGGAGGAGAAGTGAAGCTCCAAGGTAGCGAAACCAGCGGAGGATGTAAGTTTATTGTCTGTTTACCAGAGTCAAGTTTAGTACGGGAGGGGGAATAAGGTGTTTTATTATATCGTAGATGATGATGAAGTATTCCGCTCTATGCTTTCACAAATCATTGAAGATGGTGATCTTGGAGAAGTAGTGGGAGAAGCGGAAGATGGCGCTTTCATCGAAGCTGATCAGCTAAATTATAAAAAGATAGATATTTTATTTATTGATTTATTAATGCCGATTCGAGATGGGATTGAAACGGTTCGTCACATCCTGCCAGCGTTTACAGGAAAAATAATTATGATTTCTCAAGTAGAATCGAAACAGCTAATTGGAGAAGCGTATTCGCTCGGGGTAGAATACTATATTACAAAACCATTAAACAAAATTGAAGTTGTATCGGTTGTAAGAAAAGTGATGGAACGCATCCGATTGGAACGCTCCATACAAGATATTCAAAAATCATTGAATAACGTCTTTCAATGGGAACAACCGCAAGTTCGAAATGAACCAGTGCAAGAAGAGAAAAAAATAACGGATTCAGGGCGTTATTTATTATCAGAACTTGGCATTGCTGGAGAGAATGGAAGTAAAGATTTCCTTAGTATGCTGGAATATTTATTTGGGCAAGAAAAAGAAAAAACATTTGAATACGGGTTTCCAGCATTGAAAGATATTTTTCACTATATTACAGTCAAAAAATTAGGAGAAGCGGCCTCGGAAGTGGAAATTGATAAAGAAAGAAAAGCTTCAGAACAAAGGGTACGCAGAGCGATTTATCAATCTTTAAATCATCTAGCTTCCCTTGGCTTAACAGACTTTTCGAATCCCAAGTTTGAAAGCTATGCTCCGAAGTTTTTTGATTTTACTGTTGTTCGGAAACGTATGACAGAAATGACGAAGGAAGAACTAGCAACCTCTGGACATACGAGAATTAATACGAAGAAGTTTATACAAGTATTATATTTTGAGGCGAAGAGGTTAATGGAAATAGAATCAATATAAAAAAGGCTTTCTTATTTTGTAAATGAAGAGGAATTTCAGGGTGAGAATTTCTTTAAAACAATAATTTATCCCGCATTAACGGGCAGTAATACTCCCACCTCAAAATTGGGAGAAAGCAAAGAAGTTAGGTGGGAGATAAACCGCCCGTAAAAGCTCGATTGGTGAGGGCTAATAATCAGTAAGGGATGAAGAAAACCCCCACTGATTAAAGTTTCACTTTATATGTAAAGCTATATACGTCCTGTTTATAAGTACATTACTCTCAAATGAGTAGTGTATTTTTTATGTTATTTTATATTTAAGTGTATAACATGTAAAATGTTGTATAAGAGAAAGTTTTTAATAACTTTAGGAATGTGAATCTTTAGTTTTAGGGAAGGGTCAAAATAATGAGTTTTACATTAAATAAAACAATAATTAAACAGTTATGCGGAGAAACCTCTTACAAAAAGGGCGAGGCTTATTATAGGACAAACAAAGTTAATATTACGAATTATGACGTTGAGAGAAATGTTTGCGAGGCAACAGTGGAAGGGAACGAAGATTTTCACGTCATAATAGAAAACGCTGATAATGGTGATATTGTTGGCAAATGTAGTTGCCCTTCACTGGCTTCTTTTCATTCATACTGCCAACATATTGCCGCTGTATTATTATATGTCAATAATTTTCAGCAAACTGGACGCTCACTACATTCTAGCGATTTCACAAATAGTATGTCTAGAAATGTTCAATTCGCGAACGGGATGTTGGATTTATTTGGTGAAAGGCCACTGCGTCCGAAAAGTAAGCAACATCGGTTTGATACACGTAAGATACTTGATGTGGAATTTATTTGTATGCCAGTTGTTTCAAGAAATGGGGGAGCTTTATTTGGAATTCAGGTAAAGCTAGAGAAGTTATACTCTATATATAAGATTAGAGAGTTTCTTAATAAAGTGGAACAAAGAGAGTCTTTCATATGTTCAAATGATTTTACTTATATGCCAGAGGCCCACAGTTTTCAACAAGAAACTGATGCGGTCATTCAACAATTGATTCAAATTTATCGTAACGAAAAAATGTATGTAGAATCGTTGCAAATAAGTTCCGAGCAAGATGAAAGTATGATTTTAATTCCACCCGCTTCATGGGACTACATGCTTTCATTGCTTTCCGCTACTCAATTTGCAACGTTTGCGTATGATGGGAACTCATTTCATGGCATACAAGTTTCAAAAAAGTTATTACCGATAGAGTTTGAGTTCAGTAAAGGTGCAAATGGAGGATATACCCTTCAAATCAGCGGTTTACATCAAGTTTACGTAATGGATACATATGCGTATGCTCTTTCTGGAGGGCGCTTATATCGCTTGAATGCGGATGATTGTAATCGACTGGTTGAATTAAAAAGAATGATGCGTAATGCACAAAGTAATCAATTTCATATTTCAAATGAGAAAATGAAGTACTTTGTAGAAAAGGTAGTACCAGGTTTAATGAAACTTGGAAATGTTCGAATGGATGAAGTCATATCAGAGCGAATTGAAAAAACACCTCTGAAAGCGAAATTATTTTTAGATCGAGTTAAGAATCGTTTATTGGCAGGTCTAGAATTTCAATATGGAAATGTTGTCATTAATCCGTTAGAAGAGGATGGACAACCCTCTGTCCTTCATCGGGATGAGAAAAGAGAACAAGAAATATTACAAATTATGAATGAAAGTGCCTTTGCGAAGACAGAAGGCGGTTATTTTATGCATAATGAGGAAGCGGAATATAACTTCTTATATCATGTTGTTCCGAAATTGAAAGGTCTACTGGAGATTTATGCGACTACGGCTATTAAGTTGCGTATTCATGGAGGAAACAGTGTACCTCTCATAAGGATAAGGCGGAAAGAACGAATTGATTGGTTATCATTCCGTTTTGATATAAAAGGTATACCGGAAGCAGAAATTAAAGGAGTATTAGCTGCTCTTGAGGAGAAACGAAAATATTATCGATTAGCGAGCGGTGCTTTATTATCATTGGAGAGTAAAGAATTTAATGAAATTAATCAATTTGTAAAGGAATCGGGTATTCGAAAAGAATTTTTAAAAGGAGAAGAAGTGAATGTATCTCTTATTCGTAGTGTGAAATGGATGAACTCACTTCAAGAAGGAAATGTTTTAAGTTTAGATAAATCCGTTCAAGAATTAGTAGAAAACATTCAAAATCCGAAAAAATTAAAATTTACTGTGCCAAATAGTTTAAATACAGTAATGAGAGAGTATCAAACATACGGATTCCAGTGGATGAAAACACTTGCTTATTATCGTTTTGGGGGCATTTTAGCAGATGATATGGGACTCGGCAAAACGTTGCAAAGCATTGCTTTTATAGATTCTGTTTTACCTGAAATTCGAGAGAAGAAACTGCCTATATTAGTTGTCTCTCCGTCTTCGCTCGTTTATAACTGGTTAATTGAGTTGAAAAAATTTGCGCCACATATTAGAGCTGTTATTGCAGATGGGAACCAAACGGAGCGCCGTAAGCTTTTAAAAGATATTACAAAATTTGATGTCGTGATTACGTCATATCCTTTATTACGAAGAGATATAAGACTATATGCACAGCCATTTCATACGTTATTTCTTGATGAAGCACAAGCGTTTAAAAACCATACGACGCAAACTGCAAGAGCAGTGAAAACCATTCAGGCTGAGTACCGTTTCGGGTTAACAGGAACACCTGTAGAAAATTCATTAGAAGAACTATGGTCTATTTTTCACGTCGTCTTCCCGGAATTACTACCGGGAAGAAAAGAGTTCGGTGATTTAAGGCGTGAAGACATAGCGAAGCGCGTAAAACCTTTCGTATTAAGACGATTAAAAGAAGATGTATTAAATGAGTTACCAGAGAAAATAGAGCACTTACAATCATCGGAGCTATTGCCGGATCAGAAGAGGCTTTATGCAGCTTATTTAGCAAAGTTAAGAGAAGAAACTTTAAAACATTTGGATAAAGATACGTTGCGTAAAAATAAAATTAGGATTTTAGCTGGTTTAACGAGACTACGACAAATTTGTTGTCATCCAGGTTTGTTTGTTGATGATTATAAGGGAAGTTCAGCTAAATTTGAACAGCTACTAGAAATTATAGAGGAGTGTAGAAGTACAGGGAAGAGGATTCTTATATTTTCACAATTCACGAAGATGCTTTCCATTATTGGACGTGAATTGAACCGACAAGCTGTATCTTTTTTCTATTTAGATGGGAACACTCCAGCGTTTGAACGTGTAGAGTTATGCAATCGGTTTAACGAAGGGGAAGGAGAGTTATTCCTTATCTCTTTAAAGGCTGGTGGTACTGGACTTAATTTAACGGGAGCGGATACTGTTATACTGTACGATTTATGGTGGAACCCTGCGGTCGAACAGCAGGCAGCAGACCGGGCGTATCGGATGGGGCAAAAGAATACTGTACAAGTTATTAAGTTAGTAGCACAGGGTACAATCGAGGAAAAAATGCATGAACTGCAAGAGAGCAAGAAAAATTTAATTGCAGAGATTATCGAATCTGGACAAGAAAAATTATCATCAATTACTGAGGAAGAAATCCGGGATATTCTTATGATTTAATATCATGAATATAAAAAGCTATGCTCTCATAAATGTGAAAGCATAGCTTTTTTGTAATAATTATATTCTTTTTCGTGTAAAGTAAATAAATCACATGCGTTCCTTAATTATTTTTTTGTGCCTTTACTTTTATATGGTTTCGCATTTTGCTTTTTCTTAGCACTAGATTGCCAGCGGTTCCAGCCTTTACTTCCTGTACCTTGGCCTACACCCTTCTTAGGTTTTGCTTTTGTTTTACTCATATGATCACTCCGTTATTATAGAAAATCTACTTTGATAGTAGTCAATGCCTTTGAAAGATAATCTCGATCTATGACTATGTTTGTTCCTAACAGTTACTGATAAGAACAAACAACTGAATGATATAGTATATCATAAAATCGGCAATAATTTGATGCATTATGAGATCATTATCGAAATTTGTATAGATTCATTCGAATTGTAGAACGTTATTACATATGAAAAGAATCGCAAAGGAAATGAGAATGATGAGAAATACAATGGATTCGGTTTTTCGGACGATTACACTACTTGTCATATACATGATGGTTACAGTGAGTAAATCATTTTTAAAATTAAAACAACAAAAGAAGCGGTAGATTTGATAAGGGTTTTTCATTAATACAAACAATCAATAAAGCTGTAAAATAAAGAATTGAAAAATAATTTTAAACTTTTTGTTGACTTTCTCGTTTTTTTGTATAGAATAATCATTAATAAAATGTTTCAGAGATGTGACAACAAAACGACTATGAAAGGACGAGTAGTAGTAGGAAGTAGTCAAAGCGAGTCAGGGGTGGTGTGAGCCTGATACGAAGCCTGTTATGAAGAACCTCCTGGAGTCGCTAACCGAAACCCTTTAGGGGAAAGTAGACTTAGCCGGGAACTTCGCCGTTACAAGAAGAACAGTATCGAGATTTCTTTAATCTCCGTACTGAATAAGTGAGCAACCTCTGTTGCTAATTTGGGTGGTACCGCGGAACCAAAGCCTTTCGTCCCAGTTTTTTTGGGAAAGAAGGGCTTTTTTTGTTGGCTTCTTTCCACTACATCCAAACATTTTAGGAGGAAACCAACATGTATCAATCATTAATGACAGTAAGAGAGACACAAATCGCAATTAAGGAAGTTAAAACATTTTTTGAGGATCAATTAGCAAAACGTCTTGGATTATTCCGCGTATCTGCACCATTATTCGTAACAAAAAAATCAGGTTTAAACGATCATTTAAACGGTGTAGAACGTCCAATTGAATTTGATATGCTTCATTCAGGAGAAGAATTAGAAATTGTTCATTCACTAGCGAAATGGAAACGATTTGCACTCCATGAATATGGTTACGAGGCTGGTGAAGGTTTATATACAAACATGAACGCGATTCGCCGCGATGAGGAACTTGATGCAACACATTCAATTTATGTTGACCAATGGGATTGGGAAAAAATTATTCAAAAAGAATGGCGTACAGTAGATTACTTACAAGAAACAGTACGAACAATTTATGGAATATTCAAAGATTTAGAAGATTATTTGTTTGAAAAATATCCGTTCCTTGGTAAGTATTTACCAGAAGATGTCGTATTTATCACATCTCAAGAGTTAGAAGATAAATACCCAGAGTTAACGCCGAAAGACCGTGAGCATGCAATTGCGAAGGAGCACGGTGCAGTCTTTATTATCGGAATTGGTGATGCACTTCGCTCTGGTGAAAAACATGATGGACGCGCAGCTGACTACGATGATTGGAAATTAAACGGAGACATCTTATTCTGGCATCCAGTACTGCAATCTTCATTTGAATTATCATCAATGGGAATTCGTGTTGATAGCAAATCACTTGATGAACAGTTAACAAAGACGGGTGAAGATTTCAAACGTGATTATGATTTCCATAAGGGGATTTTAGAAGAAGTACTCCCATTAACACTTGGTGGTGGTATTGGGCAATCAAGAATGTGCATGTACTTCTTACGTAAAGCGCATATCGGTGAAGTTCAATCATCCGTATGGCCTGATGACATGCGTGAAGCTTGTAAGAAGGAAAACATCCACTTATTTTAATGAGGAATGAATTGAACTACTTTTTGAACGGGGATTGACGATTTATAAGTCTACCAAAAGAATGATTTAAATTATATATACATCGATTAAAAACCGACATAAAACCCATCTTCTTAGGTAGGAGAGAGCATAGAAGCGGTCTGCCACATGCGAAGTAACAACAGAAAGAGCAAACGAGTGTAGGTCACTTTTTCTTCTGTATAGCAGGGACAGGGATTTAGATGTCGAAAAATTAAAATGGATTTATATAGCTTTACCTTTTCACTAATTTTAAAGTGTGAAGCTTTTCAAAAAACATCCGAAATATCAAGAGATATCATCTTTTTCTGTTGAAGGCAGAGGAAAAGAGGTACATGATATTTTTGGATGTTTTTTACGTTTTGCACAAAGGAATGTCGTACATTATCAAAAGAAGTAACGGCTAATTGTATGATAGACTGGGATTTGAAATAGCATGTGTGTAGTAGGTACGCATTTGTTTGATAGATGTCTTAGATAGAATGGTTATTGGATAACAAAAAGGAGAGAAAAGTATGTTACATAGTTTACATGCAATAGAAGAAGCGCGGAACGGAAATATGTATACGAAAGAAGCGAATATATGGTTAGGTTTTTTGTTGGAAGAATATGGAGTGGTAAGTGTAGAAAGGAATTACCGAAGTGTATTAGAGTATGTAGAACGGACACTAAGACATTTAGAAAAAATGAATGTTTCATATGGTATTCGTGCTCGTGTAGAAACGGTATTGTGCTGGAGTGAAGTATCGAAGTGTGGTTCTGTAACGCAGCGCAAGAAGTGGAAAGATTTAGGGGTATCTTTTTTAGCACATAATGAAGATTCAGCTTATATTTATAGACGCTATTTCCCATATGATGATGTAACTTTTACACTTATTCGTACACATGGATTAATAGGACAAGTTTTACGAGGAGAAGTGTCCATGACTTCTCATGAAGAATTGGTAAGATTATGGCAGAAAGGTGTAATTTCAAAAGATGAAATGCGTGAAGTGCTTCGGGTTTTAAATGAATGTATTATTGCTGGCGTATCGTATAAGTTATGGAAAAGAGTGCAAGGAGAGGTATATGAACGTATTGAACAAATACTTTGCGGAGAATTGATTGAATATAGTGTTAAGGAACGAATTCGGCGGTTACGTACGAATGCTTCACCTAATGATACATATTTTGTTCAAGAGTATAATTCAATTATGAATGATAGGTTAGAAGAAATGTTTACCGTTTTATTTGATTATGATCTTTGGTATGTAGAAGCAGCATTAACTCATTTTAGTTTTGAAGAATTCGTGAAAGTATTTACATTAGCCTATCAACATATTACTCAGAAGAATGTAGATCATATCAGTTTCCAGCCTCTTATGGACGCATTATATTATGAGAGAGATGGAGAGAAATACTTAAATATTTATACGAAACGAGCAATTGAAAAAGTATTGCGAAGCGTATCTGTAGTAGAATTGCTGCATATGAGCCAAATTCCTAAATCAGAAATGTATCCGGAATTAAAGGTGATTGAAAATGTATTAACAATTGGTTTTGGAACAAGTGAAGTTGGAAAAACGCTCATCGAATTTTGTTTGGCTTGTAAAAAAGAAAATAATGCTCATTATGAACAAGCTGTCATGATGTTATGTGAAATATTTGGCTTACGCCGTGACATGTTTGACCGATTGGAAAATGAGGAAGAATATCTTTCCCATATGAATGGAAGTGTAGATGATAAAGTCGCGGTTCTTCCATATGTAGTAGGAGATACAATAGTAGAAATTGGTCCTGGTGGGGGCGCGATGATGAATAAATTTAAAGAAGCTTACCCGAATAAATCGGTTATTGGAGTAGATCTATCACGTAATGTAATTGAGAAGTTAACAAGTGATAAATACGAAAAAGGCCACGACTGGGAAGTTACACTAGGGGATGCTTTACATCTTGCAGATACATTTCATCCGGAAAGTATTTCTACAGTTCATTGTGGCTCAGTGAATCATGAGATTTTTTCTTACGGAGAAACAGATGGTAAGAAATTTAATGTTGCAACAATGGAACGTTTAGTGAAAAGTGTATTTCAAGTATTGAACCATGGTGGACGTTGGATTATTCGTGATGGAGTAAAGACAGAAAGTAAAGAATGGTGTGAATTACATTTTCACGATGAAACGGCTATGCCTTTTTTAAAAAACTATCAACGTGATTTTAAAGGGCGACAAATTCAGGGCAATATATTGGATGTGGATCGAGTAAGGATGCCAGTTAATGATGCAATGGAATTTTTATATACGTATACATGGGGAGAAGAAGCGTATCCACATGAGGTGCAAGAACAATTTGGTGTATTTACACTTCAAGAATATATTGATTTTGTAGAGAGTGTTGTAGGTTCAGAGAATGTAAAAGTAATTGAGGCCAAGCAGTACCTTTTAGAAGGTTATATAGAACATTTATCGCAAAAAGTTACATTGTATGATGAACACGGTGAACAAATAGCATTGCCAAATAGTACATGTTTGATTGTGTTTGAGAAAAGGTAAAAGAGAAGGAATCATGTTTTTTTACTTAGAGGATAGAAGATGGGGCTAGCAAAATTCGATTGCGTTGCCTCTTTTCAGAAAAGATTCCGAAACGGATTTACATATAATCTGTTTCGGAATCTTTTTTTATGAGCAGGTATAAATTGAGCTTTAGAAATTATGTGTACTAGTTTTATATTTTAAACTAATTTTCTCTAGATTTTACTTAGATTTTACTTTCGCCACCTACAATGAAAATAAGAAAACGTAAGTGTTAAAAAATGACACTTGTTTCATAAGGTGAGGAGGTAACGTGATGGAATTAATAATTGACCATGTCACAAAAAAATACGGAGAGAAAGTAGCGTTAAATGACTGTAGTTTACATTTAAAACCAGGAGTATTAGGACTTTTAGGCCCGAATGGTGCGGGGAAGTCTACACTTATGAGAATTTTAGCAACAATTGAACAACCGACGAATGGTAGTGTGATATGGGATGGGGAAAATATTCAAAAGAAACCGAAGCTGTTACGTTCACAACTCGGATATTTACCGCAAGACTTTGGTGTATATCCAAATATGAACGCAGTCGAGTTTTTAGAGTATATAGCAGCGATGAAAGGTTTATCAATGAGCTCTTCAAAAAAGCGTATCAATGAATTGCTTGAAGCGCTGAACTTAATGAATGACCGGAAACGACTATTAGGCGGCTATTCAGGTGGAATGCGGCAAAGAGTTGGAATTGCACAGGCGCTATTAAATGATCCGAGATTATTGATTGTAGATGAGCCGACAGTAGGATTGGACCCTGAAGAACGAATTCGGTTTAGAAATTTATTATCTAGTCTTTCTTCTAATAGAATCGTTATTTTATCGACACATATTGTAACGGATATTGAATCGATTGCGAGTGATATAGCTTTATTATCAAAAGGGAATGTATTAGCCCATATGCGTCCTGAACAACTATTAAAGCATGTGGAGGGGAAAGTATGGGAATGGGTTATACCAGCTTCTGAGTTACATAATGTTCAAAAGAAATACATAGTAAGCAGCGCGATTCACCGGAGTGATGGAATTCATGCACGCATCGTTTCCAGCAATGCTCCTAGTGCTAAAGCGCATATGGTCGCAGCCTCTCTTGAAGATGCTTACTTATATTATGTTTCTTCGAAAGGAGCGCATAAAATTGAACAATGTATATAATCTATTTTATTTCATGAAAAACAATTTAATTAGGCAAGTGAGAAGTTATCCATTTTTAATTGTAATTGGATTAACGATTTTTTTGGGGTATGCTTGTGTGCCAGCAGCTTCAGCAGGCTATGAAATATTTTATCTTGGTGGAGTTAGAGGAATATATAATTCAAATTGGCTTGGTGGTATGGGAGCAATGACTTCTACTTTATTTATTTGGTTGCTTGGTTTTTATATGCTAAGAAGTCAAATTTCAGACGATCAACAGTTAGGAGTAGGGCAATTGATTGCAGCTTCACCTATAAGTAAATTTCAATATATTTTTAGCAAAACGATTTCTAATTTTATCGTTTTAGTGGCCGTTGAGATGGTATTTATTATTGCTTTTATGGTGATGCAATTTATACGTGGGGAGGACCTTTCGTTTCAATTAGGTGGTTATTTATATCCACTCTTTTATATTGTATTTCCTTCGTTATTGCTTCTAGCGGCATTCACAACTTTTTTTGATGTGTTTCCTGGTTTAAAAGGTGTAGTAGGCAATATTGTGTTCTTTTTCTTGTGGGTGTTATTAGCGATTATGTCGTTTGAAATGCCAAATCGTTATTTAGATGTATTTGGTTTAGGAGTCATTCGTTCTGATATGATACATGATGCAATGAGAGAATATGAATTTTTAAGAGGAACAAATGGTGGAGGATTCGGGTATAACCCAGTAGAGGGAAAGGTTAAAACATTTCACTGGGATGGATTGACCTGGAATGCCGAAATACTTGTAACAAGTTTGGTTTGGAGTGGAATGGCGATGTTACTAATTTGGCTAACGTCCCTGGTGTTTAATAGATTTCTTACATTTACCAAAGTAAAGGAAAAGGTAAGAGAGGTTGAGGGGAATAAGAAAACAATTGCTGTGAATGAACAAAATCATAACGCGTTTACATTCGCTGCTATAACGAAAACAAAGAGCATTAGTATGTTTCGTTTAATTAAAGCTGAGCTATCGATTATGTTAAAAGGATTTACGATTTGGTGGTATGTAATTGCGATTGGGTTTATAGCATTTGGATTGATATGTCCGGTAGATATGTCAAAAGGATGGCTACCTATTATTATAATTTGGCCAATTGCAATTTGGTCACAAATGGCAACTAGAGAACGGTTTTATAGGACAAATCAAATTATTTATTCAAGTTGTTCTCCTTTGTATAAGTTTTTTGCGACGTGGATTTCAGGGATTATAGTAGGGGTTATCATTTCCAGTGGTCTTATCATTCAATTTATATTAATTGAAGATATTTCATTTTTGCTTTCTTGGCTTAGTGGCATAGTATTCATCTCCACACTCGCATTGGCACTTGGTGTATGGAGTAGAACACGTAAGTTATTTGAAGTACTGTATATACTATTATGGTATTTAGGTCCAGTAAATTATCTTCCGTATTTAGATTTCTTAGGGATATCAACATCACACGCAAGTTTGTATAGTATATTATCTATTTTACTACTATGTATCGCATTAATCGGACAAGCGCAACAAACAGGGAGAGTATGGTTAATATTCAAGTGAGTGGTCAAGAGGAGTGATAGAATGAAGAATATAAAAGAGAAAATGTATTTGTTTTCATTAATTGTAGTTTATAAGATTTGATTATAAGTATCTCACAAGCACGACCAAGAAAAAAATAGTAACAAAACACATTCCAAATAGATTTGTTTGGAGTGTGTTTTGTTGTGTAAATAGTTTTTGATTTGTATATTTTAAATTGGCTTGGATTAGAAAATTTTCTAATCTTCCTGGCGGGAGGATAGGAGCATGTTTTGTAGTGCTTTTCCATATAAATCAAGGGGTATGTGATTTTGACTAATGTGATAAAATATAGACATGCCATTTTCTAACGACAGCATGGTCCACGCTATTTCTTCGGCAGATAAAGTAGATTTGTAATTCTCCTTCAATAGTAAACTCTCAATTGCTTTAGAAATTTGTTTTACCGCTTCAGTTATCATGTTAGACCATTTATGGCGTACGGATTCTTCACGCATTGCATATAGAAGAAATTCCATGCTAAGCATACTCCATGTTTGAGTTTGCTGTCTAACTGAATCAAAATACTCATCCATCGTTTCAATAAAATGTGATAATGACTGCTGCTGCCCTATTACTTGACGGATGTTCCGCACATATAAATTCATTTGTTGTTCTACTATAGCTAAGAAGAGATCTTCTTTTGTATGAAAATGAGCATAAACAGCTCCTTTACTAAATCCAGCATGTTCTGCAATCTTATCAACAGAAGCCCCATGAAATCCCAATTTGGCAAAAGTTTCAACAGCTGATTCCAAGAGTAATTGTCGTGTTTCTTTCTTCCTCTCTTCTTGGGTTAATCTTCGTCGGTTCATCGTACTCCTCCTTTTCTTGACAAGTTATATAGTATTAATATACCGTATAGTATGTAAATTCTTATTGGTATATAAATTATAGACGATATCTCGTTAGAAAGTGACCATTATATAAATCTATTTTAATTTTTCGACATCTAAATTCCTGCTAGGCAGAATAAAAAGTAACCTACACTCGTTTGCTCTTTCTGTTTTTACTTTACATGTGGCAGAAAAAGGCCCTGGCTTCTATGCATGGCCAGATGCTCTCTCCCACCTAAAAAGAGGGGGTTTATGTCGGTTTTTTAATTGATGTATATAGTAATGAAATTTTTGATTGTAGTAAGATATAGTAAGAGAGTCTAGTAAAAGGGAGAAGGGGTATCATGCGAAGGAAAGAAGAGTTAATAACTTCGAAACAGAAAGTATCAAAAATTTTGGCGCAAACTGTTAAGAGCGGGATTATCAAGTCGAACCTAATTCCAATGTTTGCAGGATTGACATTGGCTTTATATAAATACCAAATTAGCCCGCTTGAGAAGATTCCGGAAATTATATTTGCTTTTATTGGTTCGATTTTAGTAATAGGTGCGGCAGGGGCGTTTAATAACTTATATGATCGTGATATTGATTCGATTATGGAGAGAACAAAAAATAGACCAACTGTGACTGGGGAAATAAGTCCTAAGGTTGTATTATACCTTGGAATTTTAATGACTATCTTTGGGGTAATAGCGCTATCATTAACTACGTATTTAGCAGCATTGTTAGGATTTTTAGGCTTATTTTTGTATATTGTACCGTATACAATGTGGAGTAAAAGAAGAACAATTTACAATACAGAAATAGGAAGTATTTCAGGGGCAATGCCACCACTCATCGGTTGGGCTGCTATTTACCCAGATATAACGCATCCAGCTATTATTGGTCTTTTTATCATAATGGTTATTTGGCAAATGCCTCATTTCTATGCCATAGCTATTCGCAAACATAATGAGTATAAGGCTGCGAAGGTTCCAATGCTTCCAGTAGTCAAAGGTGTGAAAAGAACATATATACAAACGAATATTTATTTAATCATTTTAATTGGAATCAGTGTTCTTTTAGGCTCTTTAAGTGTTGGACTTATGTTAGTAGCGCTTCTTTTAAGTATTTTATGGCTGCTTTTAAGTATTTTTGGTTATAAAAAAATGGATTCAGAGAAATGGGCAAAAGCATTGTTTATTTTTTCTCTTTTCCATATGACGATTTTATTTTCAACAATTATTATCTATTCCCTTATCGGTGTTTTTTTCGGAAGATGAATATGTGTAACGAATTAAGATATTTAGAACGGTTTGATTTGTAAAGAACAAGAAAAAACCAATTTCTCACGTATAAAAAAGAGAGATTGGTTTTTTGTGTAGGAATAAATTTTGTTTATGTTTGTGCTGTTAAATAGAACAACAGGAATCGTTACTTGAATCAAACTGTATTTTTGTCGGCAATACGTACTATAGAGTTGGAAGTGTAATATGAATCGTTGTCCCTTTCTCTATTTCACTGTATACATGAATTGTTCCGCCATGTGCTGTTATAATTTTATGAGCGATCGCCATTCCTAGGCCGGTGCCTTCGCTTGAAACATTTGTAGTTGTCCCTCGGTAGTACTGCTTAAATAAATTTTGAACTGTCATTTCATCCATACCGGCGCCAGTATCTTCTATTATAATATGTATATCGTCTTCTAATGAGATAGTGGTATGAATTTTCGTTCCTTCATGGTTATGTAAAACAGCGTTTATAAATAAGTTTTGTAAAGAACGGTGGAGTAATTTTGTATCAATCGGAATCATTATTTTTGTTTCGTCTGACTGAAAGCTAAAATAATAATGTTCAGACCGTGGATCGTTTGTTATATTAGCTATTATTCTTCTTGTAAATTCAACAATGTTTATTTCTTCTGTTCTTAATGGGATCTGTGAATCTTGAAGACGAAAGGAGAGATTTAAGTCTTCAATTAATTCTTTCATATGGTCCCCTTTTTGCTGAATCTCTTGTAAGAACTTCTCTTTTTCTTCCTGACTCCACTCATGGTCAGGTGATAACATAAGTGCACTGTATCCTGTAATATAAGTGAGCGGTGTTTTTAAATCGTGAGAGATTCCTGCCATCCATTCTCGTTTCATTTTTTCTAATTGCTCTCGTTCAGTCTCTATTTCTCGTAGTCTATTCGTTAAGTGCTCTATGTTAAGAAAGACGTCTTTATATAAGCGGTAAGGTCCCTTTAGTCTTCCTGTTTTTTTACTATACATTTGCTTTGTATTTTCTGGTGCGGTATAAGAACCATCTGCTAGATGATGAATCCATGAAATCATTCGAAATAAAGGCTTTCCGATATACCATCCATATATAATAGCACCTAAAATAAGAGTGCATATAAACAGACTGAAAACGATAAGAGCTTCCGTGTCCTTGTTGTCTGTATTTATTCCAATAAGGGGCAATATAACTTCTATTAAGACTGCCATTACAATCCCCATAAAAAAAGTGCCGATAACTAAACTAAGAATGAAATGAAAGCCTAGTCGGAAACCGATTTTCATTTGGACAGCTCCTTAGTATACGGCATAAATTTGTAGCCGATTCCTCTTAAATTAATGATATATTTAGGGGACTTTGGATCGACTTCTATTTTCTTGCGTAATTTAGAAATGTGCATTACTACTGTTTTATCATCACCCATAGAAGAGAGTCTCCATACTTGTTCATATAGTTGTTCAGCTGTAAAAATTCGATTTGGATGCGTACATAAGAAAGTAAGTAATTCTAGTTCTTTTGCTGTACAATGAACAGGTTTTCCGTGTACAGTCATACGTCCTTCGCTTGGATAGAGAGAAAAGGACTGGAAATGTAGATTTGAATTTTCTACTTGCTGGTGATCTAGCAGTATACGTTGTCTACGTAATTGTACGTTAATTCGAGCAGCTACTTCTAAAGGATTAAATGGCTTTGTTATGTAATCATCCCCGCCAATTCCGAGACCTGTTAATTTATCTAAATCACTGGAGCGTGCTGTTACAAATAAAATAGGGGTATTTGTATAGTTTCGAATTTGTCTACATAGTTCGAAACCATCTATGTCTGGTAGCATAACATCAAGTAAAATGATATCGAATGAATGATTTTTAATTAAGTTTAACGTCTCTGTACCGTTTATAGCGGTTGTTATATGAATGAAGTTTTCTTTCTTTAAGGTAAGTACCAACATGTCTAATATACCTTGTTCATCATCTATTAAAAGGATCTTTTCTGTTCTCATTATGTATCCGCCTTTACATGTTTTTCGTATTGTTTAGAAGTGATTTGGAAAATATTTCACATGTAATAGTGTAACATAATTGTATTTTGCTGGAGAAACAAATAAGAGCAAAGAAGATGCTCCTTGCTCTTATTTTTGGAATGAAATTAATTCATTTGTACCATGGGTTCAATTTTAGCCATAAATGATTGGTGAAGTGCTTCTACACCATCTACTAAGTGTAAGCGGTTGATTACAACAGATACTTTAATTTCAGATGTACTTACCATTTTAATATGAATATTTCCTTCTTTTAATGTAGAGAACATATTAGCAGCGACACCTGGATTAGATACCATGCCAGACCCTACGATAGATACTTTTGCTAGATGATTTTCGTATTCTATAGATTCATAGTGAAGTGCTTCTTGATTTTGTTCTAATACTTCTAATGTTTCTCTTAAATCATTGGAGTGAATAGAGAAGGATAGATGTACAGTTCCTTCATTTGTAATACTTTGAATAATAATATCAACATTAATATGAGCAGTAGCTAATGTAGAAAAAACAGTTGAAAGCGATCCTTGTTCGAGTCCTTTAATTGTGATGCGTGTAATATTATCTTCAAATGCAATACCTTTTACCACCGATTGTTGTTCCATGTTACATTCTCCCCTTACAATTGTCCCATTTTCTTGTTTCATACTTGAGCGAACTTCTAACAATACGTTATAATTTTTTGCAAATTCAACAGCACGTGGGTGTAAGACACCAGCACCTAAATTTGCGAGTTCTAACATTTCATCATAAGAAATTTCATTTAATTTATAAGCGTCATTTACAATGCGTGGATCAGTCGTATAAACGCCTGTTACATCTGTGTAAATATCACATTTTTTTGCTTTCAGCGCAGCTGCTAATGCAACAGCAGTAGTATCAGAACCACCGCGACCTAGGGTTGTAATTTCTTTTTCTTCACTTAAGCCCTGGAAACCAGCCACAATGATAATGGTTCCTTCTTGTAAATGGGATTGGATACGTTCTGTGTTAATATCAGTGATCCGTGCACTACTATGTACAGATTCTGTTGTAATACCAGCTTGCCAACCAGTTAGTGAAATAGCGTTGTACCCTTTTGTTTGTAGCGCAATTGTTAAGAGGGAAATCGTTACTTGTTCGCCAGTTGTTAAAAGCATATCCATTTCACGTTTACTTGGATTTTCAGTAATAGCGCTAGCGAGCGCAACGAGTTCATCTGTATTTTTGCCCATTGCAGAAACGACAGAAACAACGCTATGACCTCGTTCATATTCCTCAATAATTAAATCTGCTACATGTTGAATGCGCTGTATACTTCCGACAGAAGTGCCACCAAATTTTTGAACAATCGTTTCCATTACAAATTCCTTCTTTCATCCATTTTTGTTAATAAATCAGGAAAGGTGTAAACATATATAGGAGATTAATGTATAAATTTTCCAATACCACTGTAGTTACCGGAAAGAAAAATAAAAAAACACCATCTCAAATAGATGAGGATGGTGCTGTTACAGGAAAAGGGAAACAGAAAAGGGAGCTAATAAAAAAACCGCCAAAAAAGGAATATCATAATAAGCATGATATCTCTTTTTTGTAGATAGCTCTTCATACATACACGTCTGTACATATGACAGTTCTGTTTCTATTCGAAAACAGCCCCAATTGATAAATACAGAGAAATTTATCAATTTCGGCAACACTTCCTTTTTTCTAAACTCATCGACATCTCTGTGTCTCCTTTAGAATACTTATAAGTGCTGCAACCTCTATCTCACGTTTTAGGCGAGAGTGTTTGATTTATGAAGTTGTTAATAACATTTGTTTTATAATAATTCAAAATTTTTCAGGAATCAAGTACTTTATTAAAATTCCGAAAATTAAAGTCTATTTATTTCTCTTTTACTTCCCTAGCTGCAGCTTGAACAATACTTTCTGGAAATTCTACCTTTCCGCCAGGGGCTAAATATCCTAGAAATCCTAAATGATCAGGACGCTTTATTAACAAGACTTTGTCATCATTTTGAATCATGCACATAGTATACATTCGATGTTCTATTTCTTTCCATTTTGTCGACATAATGATTAATCCCCTTTGTTAATAATATAATAAACTGTATTTTTCAATGAGGAATTTGTGTGAATTTTCTAGAAATAAGGTTATGCTCAAGAAAGATTTTATACCAAAAAAATACAAAATTAATACAAAAAAATCCATATTTCGATTGACTGTAAAAAATTTCGAAATTATACTTATTTTATTAAAAATATTATCCTTGAGAGGGGAACATATTCTATGAAATATAGAATCATCGCAGCAGGTGTTCTAGCAGCTAGTTTATTATCTTATTCATCTAGTAGTTTTGCTCAAACAAAAACATTCCCAGACGTAGAAAACCATTGGTCTAAAGAGTCTGTGAACTATTTAGTAGGAAAAGGTGCTATCGCAGGTAACCCGGACGGTACATTCACTCCTGACAGAGAAGTAACTCGTGGGGAAGCAGCTACAATGATGGCAAAAGTCTTAAACTTAAAGATTGAAGATGGGGCGAAACCAACTTATAAAGATGCTCAAAATCATTGGGCTACAAAATACATTGCAGCTGTAGAAAAAGCGGGTGTAATCAAAGGTAAAGGAGACGGTACTTTTGACCCAGATGGTAAAATTGATCGTGCTTCAATCGCATCTATGGTTGTAGGAGCATACAAATTTGATACAAAAGTAAGTGGAACAGTAGAAACAAAATTCGCAGACTTAAACAATCACTGGGGGAAAGAGAAAGCTAATATTCTAGTTGCTTTAGGAATCTCTAAAGGTACTACAAGTACGACTTGGGAACCAACAAAAACTGTAACGAGAGCAGAAGCAGCGCAATTTATTGCAAAAGCTGATTCATTTCAGGTTCAAGATCCTTTAGAAGGAAAAGTAATTATTATTGATCCTGGTCATGGTGGAAAAGATCCGGGGAAAGATACTCAAGGGCTATCTGAGAGTAATATTGTGTTAGATACGTCTAAACGATTACAACAATTATTAGAGAAAAATACGCCATTCAATGCTTTATTAACACGTGAAACAGATATCCGATTAGGGGATGACCAAAAAAGCGATCTTGAAAATCGTGTGAAATTTGCAAAAGAACACGACGGAGATATTTTTGTTAGTATTCATGCGAATGCTTCTCAGGAACACAATGGATATGGAACAGAAACATTTTATTATAAAGAATCAAAAACAGGTGAATTAACTGAGCGTGAAAAAGAAAGTCGTATGTTAGCAGAAAAAATACAAAAACGTTTAGTTGAAGCACTTCATACAAGAGATCGCAAGGTGCAAGAAAAAGATCTTTATGTAACTAGAGAAAATGAAATGCCAGCAGTGTTAACTGAACTTGCTTTTTTAGATAATAGCGCAGATTATGAAAAGCTAGCTACTGAATCAGGAAGACAAGTTGCAGCAGAAGCAATTTATGCTGGGATTTTAGATTATTATGAATGGAAAAATTATGACGTATCTAAATATCGACTAGCAAAATAACTGTTTTATATTTGAGCACATCAGCTTTTAATAGGATGTGCTTTTTGTGTGAGAGTTATATAGTTTTTAATCAAAATAGAAAAATATATCGTTTTATATTGATTTTAAATAAATATAGGGCTAGATTAGTTTATTTTTATAACGTATACTTTTATCGTTGACTAATTTATCTCGTTATTTGTAGGTTGTAATCATTTCTCTTAATAAGAAATCACCAGTTTATTAGAGGGAATGAAAGTGTTACTTCATTTGAGAGTGTGTTAGTTTAATAGGTGAAATGTTAATATTTTATGAAAAAAGGAGGCGAGTTAACACGGGACGAGCAAGTACATAACGTGTTAAAAGTAAGATGAAAAAAGTAATTTCTAATGTTTTAGCAATGACAATTGCATTGCAAGTTGTAATGGTTCCATCCACTTCGTTTGCGGCTGAAAATGAATTTTCAGATGTGCCAAAAGATTATTGGGCATATGAAGCAATCACTTATTTAACAAATAAAAAGGTGATTGCAGGATATGACAACGGCAAATTTGGTCTAGGGGACGCTGTAACACGTGAACAAGTAGCTGCACTCGTTTATCGTGCACTTAAGTTAGAAGCTAAAGAAGGATATAAAAATCCATATCATGATGTTAGTGCGAGTACAACGATGTTTCCAAATGAGATTCTAGCTTTAACAGAGATGGGAATCTTTTCAGGGGATGAAAAGGGAAACTTTAGACCAAAGGCCTCTTTAACTCGTGCTGAGATGGCAGTGATTTTACAAAGAGCCAATAAATTAGCAGTAAAGGCTAACCATACATTTAATGATGTAGATCCAAAAGCATGGTCATGGGCACAAGATGCGATTAGTGCTCTACAGTCTAATGGTATTGCAAATGGAGATGGAAAAGGTGCATTTAACCCGTCTGGAATTGTAACACGCGAAGAATATGCACAATTTTTATTTAATGCTGAATCTTATGTGAACTTAGATTTAACATTGGCTTCTAATGTTACAGCGCAAGAGATTGATAATTTTATTAAGAAATCTCGTTCTGATAGCCCGCTGATTGGCCATGGACAAGACTTTATTGCAGCTCAAAATGAACATGGTGTAAATGCTCTTTACTTAGCAGCACATGCAATTTTAGAATCTGGTTATGGAAGATCTGAAATCTCGTATCGTAAACATAATTTATTTGGATTACGTGCATATGATCGAGATCCGTTCTATCATGCGAAATATTTGCCAACATATCGTGATAGTATCTCATATAATGCCAACTATGTAAGAGAACGCTATTTAGAGAAAGATGGAATGTATTTTTATGGGCCAACATTAGTTGGGATGAATGTGAAGTACGCATCTGATCCAGAATGGTCTGGAAAAATCGCCGGTCTTATGGAACGAATTAAACCGTTTAACAGAAATGATTATCAAAATGCAAATAAATTACCAAAAAACCCTAATACATTAGATGTTGATGCGTTAGGAAATGAAATTCCATATAACGATCTAGGGAATAAAGAAGTAACTGTTCAATCGGCAGGAAAGTATTATCAGGTACCATATCCGTACGACTTGCAAATTAAGAGTGTACCGAACGTTACACAAAATGAAATTGGAACATTAGAGAATGGATCAACAGTAACTGTTCATCGGGAAGATCCAAATGGATGGGTAGAGTTCTCTATGAAAGACAATCCAGAAAAATATTGGACATTAAAAAGCAATTTAAGCATGTAATGTTATAAAACGAAGAAAAGGTGTTTTCCGTGTGGGAAAACACCTTTTCTACATTTCATGGAATACAAATGTTTGCTTCATTTTTTTTCCTTCATTCTCTGGATGCCCGTTATAACTAAATTCTTTCTCTTCCCAAGTAATGACGACTTCAAATGTATTGGCATTGGTGTATAGAGGGAAAATCATATGTTCAAAACTTGTATGGCTTTTTGAAATATTCATATCTGAGTTACTGGAAGGTTTAAATATCGCTTGCGATGTTGGGTTATTATGAAGTACCTCAACGGACACGTTCGATACATCTTTACCAATATTTTTTACAAATAAACTGTATGTATCAAAGACGCCTTGTTTCGGTTGTAAAGCATTTGGATTTGTGCTGTGAGATTTATCGATTTCGATATACCACTGTTTAGACTTTGAAGCAACGGGAAGCTCTTGGAATGTATAGGCACTAGCTTGTAGAGGGAGTGCTAAACAGATAAGAGTGAATAAGAAAATTATTTTTTGTTTCATATATATCTCCCATTCGTTGGAAATTTGTTGTTAGTATGTGCTATTTTTAGGGGAATATGCATTGGTTATTTGTGAAAAAGATTTTGATAACTATATGTTGAATAACTGGGATGAGCATTTTGCAATTGGAAAAAACGACACTAATTCTTTTAGTATCGGCTTGATTTTTAAATGTAGTGTAGTGTTTTCAAAATAAACTATAATCATTAAAATATCAAAAACCCCTGATTTCGATCAAAATCAGGGGTTTTTGGTATTTTAATAGACTTAGTGAAATGAATAAACTATTGTTGCTTATTCAAGAAAAGCACCTGTTAAATTAATGAACAAATACGGATTAACGAATGCTAGCTTTGCGGAAACCGTCAAATATACCGATTGCTGCAGATAAAATAAAGATGAAAATTCCACCGCCAACTATCCATCTTTCAAATTGATTAGCTGTTATGGTAAATAAATCAGCCATATACGTAATAAAATCTGGGGTCATCACATTTGGATTTATTACTATAACAATGAATACAATGGCTGCGATAAGCAGGAGTGCAGTATTACAAATTGCTATTCCTTTTGTCCATTGTTCCTTTATTAATTTATAAAGAGCTAATGCTATTTCGCAACCAATTACAACAAGAACGATTGGCCAATATCCAAGTAAAACTTCCTGATTAAAAGTTGGGGTCACGAATTTAAGTCCGTCTCTGCCGCGTTCATATACACCTACAAGATGATTCGCATAAAAATAAAGAGTTGACCAAATTGCAGTCCACATTAAACTTCCAAATACTTCGCCTTTTAAAATCGCTTTTTTCTTAGGGACATGAGGGATATTTTTCAAATCATCAGGAGTCCATTTTTTAAAGCTTGCTGTTAATGGCTGCTCATCTCTTCCTTTATCTGTTCTTTCTAAAATAGCAAACACAAGTGTTAGCCAAAAGAATACGTGGATCCCTACTTCAATGATGCTCCCGATTCCTTTGCCTATAAGATTCAAAACAATATTTAGAACCGCTTGTTCTCCACTATATCCAATAAAATATACGGCAATCACCGAGATTAACGAAATGACAGCGGCAATCGGTAAAATCATTTTTAGTAGCGTCACATATACATCAAAATAGCGTGGACCAATTAAGTGCATTGGCCGATCTCGATAACCACTAGCCAATATGACTGGACTCCCTAATTTTTTAAGAACCGCCTTTACATCTTCTTCGCTGTAATCATCAGGCAGCATATCCTCTATGGTTGACCGTAACTCAAGTGTAATATCTTCACGATTTTTTTCAGGCAGTCTCCGAGTAACTTCCTGAATATAAATCTCAATTAGATTCATCATCTTCCTCCCCCTTTAATAAGTTATAAAGCTCTTTCGAATTCTTTAGCCATTCCTTTTTTAACTGCAAAAATATCTCTACCCCATATTCACTTAAAACATAGTACTTACGGGGTCTACTCTCAGATGTATCCCAACTACTCGACACCAATTCCTGTTTCTCCAATCGGCGAAGTAATGGATATAAGGTACTTTGATCTATGGAAATACCTGATCCCTCCAATAACTGAACAAGTGAATATCCATACTGCGGGGTTTGTAATTGACTTAAAACCGCTAATGTCAACGTTCCTCTCCTAAGCTCTGTCGTTAATGAATTCAATAAATTACTCATTCACCCACCTCATCTTTATTACTATATGTCATACAGTATTTGTTTTATACTATGCATCGTACACTGTTGTTGTGACAAAATTAATCAGAAACAAGAAATATTTAAAAAAACAAAAAATTAGTAAGTAAGGTATATAAAAAGAAGCCACAAATTGGTGCTATTTCAATAAGGAATGTGCTTATTTCTTACTACTGGTAATGGAATTTATGTAAATTACCAAAGAAACATTTTTATTTAATGGGAATGTATAGCTAATCCATTTGTAATATTATCGCAACGATTGTAACGATAATTCTGAAAAAATGAAATCGAATTCTAATTCTGAGGGTATTTCCACTTGTTTGGTTGGATTTTGAGAAAGAGTAAGGTAAATACTTTCAAAGCAATATAAAAGGAAAAATAGGTACCTTTATGCATGTTAAACTAGCATAAATAGGCATACTAGATAGTTTTGAATTATTTGAATTTAAAGTGTTTTTAACCCTGATGAAACACGAATCATTCTAATTGTTAGTACAATTAGAATGTAAGATTTAATTGGAAAGTGGGGGTTATTGTGAAAGAAACAATTAGTAGTTATGAAGATTTATTGAATATGCTAGACTCATTATTGCGTGAACCAACTCAATTTTGGGATAATTTTTATTCTAATCGTGAAAAAGGAATTCCCTTTTTTAGCAATAAACCAGATGAGAACTTAGTTAATTATTTCGAGAAAAAATTACTTAATTCAGGAAAAGTTCTTGAACTTGGATGTGGTCCGGGAAGGAATGCAATTTACTTTGCTGAAAAAGGATGCTTAGTTGATGCAGTAGATTTATCACAGGAATCCATTCAATGGGCAACAGAACGAGCAAAAGAAAAAAATGTAAATATACATTTTATTTGTAGTAATATCTTTGATTTACAAATTGAAGAGGGTACATACGATATTGTGTATGATTCAGGATGCTTTCATCATATTGCTCCACACAGAAGAATGAGTTATATAAATTTGGTGAAAAAGGCTTTAAAACCAGGTGGTTATTTTGCAATCACTTGTTTTGTTCAAGGCGGAGAATTAGGTGGGGCAGACATAACGGATTGGGAAGTATACAAACTACAAAGTCTTAAAGGTGGATTAGGTTTTACAGATGAAAAACTTAGAGTCATCTTTAGAGATTTTTCTGAAGTAGAAATACGTAGAATGAAAGAGATAAAACAATCGAATAAAGTATTTGGTGTCTCTGGATTGTGGACAGCCTTATTTATGAAAAAGTTTACTGAGTAGGAAAAAGAATTATATTTATTTATGTTAACAAAGACTATGTGAACGAAGAAACCCTTCAAAAAATCTGAAGGGTTTTTTCTATATGAGAGAACGCTTTTTTTATGTTTCAAGTAAGATTACTACTAGAATAACAAATGTTTATTAAGTATCCAAAAATTTCAATTGGAATTATAGTAACCATGTTGACAAAAATATTAGAGGTTGTTATTGTAATTATAGTCAACATGGTGACGAAAATAAGAGGAGGATATATTTATGGAATATTCTAAAGTACTTAGAGAGTTATATTTAATGCAGCAGACTTACGCTACTTTTTTTTCCGTTACTAATAAGCTGCAAATACAAGGTGATAACTACTTTGAGAAATTAACATCACGACAGTACATGATCATGCTTGCAATAGCCCACTTGCCAGAGGATGAAACAACACTCATTAATATTGCAAGAAAGTTAGAAACCAGCAAACAAAGTGCAAAAAAGCTGATAGTCAATCTGGAGAATAAAGGATACCTTGTTACGATGCCAAGCAAACGAGATAAACGTGCTATTAACGTTACAATCACAGAATCAGGAAAAAAAGTGATGCTAGAATGTGGTGAGAAAGCAGTATGCTTGATGGCGGATATTTTCAATGATTTCACAACGGAAGAATTAGAAACATTATGGAGTTTATTAAAAAGAATATATGGTAATAGCGACGAAGAAGAACAGGTTGGTTTTGAGGAAGATGTAAATTATAAATTTGAAGATCTAGAAGGGTTCCAAGAGGCACAAACTCGAGCTTTGGATCGTTTTGTTTTACGAAGAAAGCATTTTTAAATGGTCGAGATTAAAATATATAACATTATTGCTACTTAAAATTTTTATACCATTATGGAGGTCTTGTGATATGAAATTACAGATAAAACCAAAAGTTGCGCTTATTGATGAAAGGATTAATATTTCTGTTACAGAGTTGACACCAGGAGAAAAGTTGAAAATAACCGCATCCATGCATTTTCCGTGGGCAGTAGGTGAAAAGTATGAATCATTCGCTTTGTTTACTGCAGATTCAAACGGTAATGTTGATTTATCAAAACATAAACCTGATTCTGGAACTTATGACTATATAGATAGTATGGGGCTTATTGCATCTTTACAAAAGATTAGTAGTGAGGGAGGGAATATGGCTCTTAATATATCAATAGAAAATAGTATATTTATTGATATAGTATGTGAATCTGGACAAGACCGAGAATGTGTAAGATTAGAGCGTATGTTTAAGTTATCTGAAGTAAAAAGACAACAGATTACTGATGAATTTATGGGAGAGTTGTTTTACTCTGAAAACTCGAATAATAAAACGATTATAGTATTGGGTGGATCTGATGGTGAACGAAGTGGTCTTGCTCTTCTGTCAGGACCATTAGCATCTAGAGGTTTTAATGTTTTAATCGTTGGATACTTTAATGAGGAGGGATTACCTAAAAAGCTTGAAGAAATTCCTCTTGAATATTTCGAAAAGGTGTTTTCTTGGCTTAAAAAAAATTCATTAACACATGCTAGTGAAATATACGTACATGGTACATCTAAAGGCGGAGAGTTGGCGTTACTTCTGGCTTCAAGATACAACGTCATTTCTAAAGTAGCAGTTTCTGCACCTCATGCGTATTGTTTCCAAGCGTTAGATGGCCTTATGAGCGGAAAAAACGTTTCATCATGGTCATATGAAGGAAAATCATTGCCATTTATACCAGTTGATAATGACATTTTTTATGAGCATCAGCGTAGTTGCTTAGAAAAGAATACACCTTTTGGATTTACTACTACATATAAAAAGAGTGTAGAAATAGCAAAAAATAAAGAAGATGCACGAATAAAAATAGAGAATGCACATGCAGACTTACTATTAATTGCAGGCCAGGAAGATAACGTGTGGAATACTTATGATGCATGTGTTGAAGTGATGGATACTTTGGCAAAACGCAATTATAAATATGACTACAATCTTTTAGAGTATAAAGATTTAGGTCACTCATTACCAATACCGTATGTTGTACCTTTAAGTGAAACATTGAACGTAAAAATGGGTTTAGGAGTTTTCACTTGTGGTGGTACATTACAAGGAAACTCTTATGGTCAATCAGATTCTTGGCAGAAAACAATAGAATTTTTTATGAATTAATTTAACATTATAAAGGAAAATTATATGTAATTTTACATATTTGTTGATATTTAAGTTTAATATCTGTATATTGTAATTAAGAGTGTTATTTGTATTTGTATTTGTATTTGTGTTTTTATTTGTTGTATTACTTGTGTGCTCCAGTTCTGGAGCCTTTTTTTATGCGAAAATGCTTCAAGATTGAGACAGGGGCAGAAATATATAAGTTATAAAGCTAATCTTTCTTGTTTTGTAGGAGGATTAGCTTTTTTTATAAATGCGTGTGCTATTTGTTGGCTACATTTTACAAATAAACGAATAAGTTATATAATCAATAATTATATTAACATTGTTAATATAATTATTGATTATATAACTCGTGTGGGGTGTTTATATTGAAAGGAAGAGATGTTGTTTTAGGGTTATTAATGGAAAAAGAGTTGTCTGGTTATGACATAAAAATTGTCTTTGAAGATGTATTTACTTATTTTTTTGATGGGAGTTTTGGGATGATCTATCCAACGTTAAGACAATTAGAGAAAGAAGGGAAAATAAAAAAAGAGGTTGTAATGCAAGAAGGAAAGCCAAATAAAAAAATGTACTTCATAACGGACGAAGGAAGAGAAGAGTTTTATCAATATATGAAGACTGATGTAGAGAAGGATGTTCTACGCTCTGACTTTCTAATGCGCATGTATTTTGGGGACTATAGCGATACAAATACGATGAAAAAGTGGATTGAAGAAGAAATTGAAAGAAAAGAAACGTATATCGCCGATCTTCGCTTGAAATATGAGAAGTGGAAAGCGGGTATAACATTTGCAGAAGAGATTTCGTTAGATGTGGGGATCGCATCCTATACCGCACAAGTAGAAACATTAAAGGAGAAATTAGCTCAGCTTACACATAAAGAAGAGACTGATAAAACGAAAGAGTAAAAAGAAACGTTCAAGTTAAATAAAAGGGGGAGATTGACATGGAGCAATCAAGGGGTATCAAGATAGTATTTTTAATGTGTTTAGGTATCTTTCTTTGTATGATTGATACCACCATTATGAACATTGCTTTACCGGCCATACAATCTAGTATAAATACATCATTAGAAAAAATGTCATGGATATTAAATGTGTATACAATGACGATTGCGGTACTTGCGATTCCATTAGGACGTATTGCAGATATTTTTGGTAAGGCGAAAATGTATATCATTGGTTTAATCGTTTTTGGAGGCGGCTCGGTGCTTTGTGCATTTGCGAATACAGGAGATTTTTTAATATTTTCTCGATTTATACAAAGTATAGGTGCTGCGATTTTATTTCCGACTAGTATGGTAATTGGAGTATCAGCAGTTCCATTAGCTAAGAGACATATTGCACTTAGCATTTTAGGGATAACACAAGGCTTATCAGCTGCAATTGGCCCTGTAATAGGGGGGCTTATTACACAAAATTTAGGATGGAGATGGGTATTCTTCGTCAATATTCCGATTTGTGTCGTTGGGATTGTTTTATGCTTTATTATGCTACAAATAAAAAATGAAGAACGTGTCGTATCCAAAATTGATTGGATCGGGTTGGTGCTAAGTAGTTCAGCGATTTTCTTTTTCACCCTCGTATTAGTAAAGGGGAATACATGGGGATGGCTAAGCGGTTTAGCATGGGTTTGCTATATGACTAGCATTATTTCCTTCCTATTATTTATTTTAGTAGAAAGAAAAGTTGCAGCGCCGATGGTGAATTTACAACTCTTTAAAGATCGGACCTTTGTTGGAGCTTCTATTGTTGTTATATTAAGTAATCTATTCTTAATTGGAGTAACTGTATTACTTCCAACTTTTCTTACAAAAATGCAGCATCGAACAGAAGTTGAAGCCGCTTTTTTAGTTACACCTATTTCAGCGATGATATTTGTTGTTTCTCCGTTATCTGGAATGCTGATTAAGAAGTTTGGGAAAACCTTTATTATTTTATCGGGATTTATCGTGATGAGTGTAGCGTATTATTGGTTACAACTGATAGGGGTAGATTCGGCGAGTAAGGATATTATTGTTCCTTGTATGATATTAGGTGTTGGGTATGGTTTAGTTGTAGGGCCTATTACAATTTTAAGTGCTTCTTCATTTGAAGGAGAATTACTAACTGCTTCTCAAAGCGTCGTATCGATGCTAAGACAAGTAGGGATTGTATTAGCTGTGGCTATATTTGTGTCAACTTTAACTCATAATCTATCGATAAATAAAGAGAAAGTTTATCGCTATGCCGAAGAAAAAGTTCGTAATATCCACGTAGATCAGGATGAGCAAGCTAGAATATTACAAATAACAAAAGAAAATATACAAAATAAAAACTTTGAATCAAATGCGGAAAAGAAACAAAGTGAAGATAATTTTGGTCTGAGCAAGGAACAAAAAGATAAGTTAATTCATGAAAAAGTGAATGAAGCTTTAAGCAGCGTTCCAATAGAATATAGAGAAGTAAAAAGAGAAGAAATTACAAGGCAAGTAACAAAAGCAATTGAAGAAAAAGAAAAGAAAGTAGGGGAAGAGATTCTTGCATTCGCAAGTGATGTTAGTCACTATGCAGAAAACAAGATGGCGATGAGTTTTACAGATTTATATAAGGTGAGTGCACCAATAATTTTGATTTGTGGTTTGGTTAGTTTGGTGTTTTATGAAGGGAAGTTTCGAGTAAGCAGGAGAAGAAAGAGGGTAACAAGTGAGGTGTAGTGAAGTAAATAAGTAATCATTGTGATTGGATTAATGAGAGAAAAGCTGTATACTGTATTTTAGAAAATGTAGTAAAGTGTTAAGTTAGTTCTCTCCACTTAGAATACCACTTTGAAATAGAATGTAGTAAAATTGTTCATACCAATAACATTCTTATAGAAGGAGAAATGCAGGAGCTATTTTTCTTGTGAAAAGATGCACATTTATCCTCGGTTTATCTCGTAAAAGCCCGATTGATGAAGGCTAATAATCAGTGGGGGATGAAGAATCCCTCACTGATTAAAGTTTCACTTTATATTTAGAAGTATACGGTTGGAATTTTAATAGGATTTGTTGGAACAATACTAGGAGATGTATAATTTTTTGTTTACAAAGGTGTCTCAATGATTGAGATATTAATTCGCAATTGGTATGGCTGGATGGTGATTACAAATAGAACAACAATTACATTATCTCATTTCGCATTTTGGGTATTTCGGAATTATTGTTGCTTTAGTTGGTGGGATTATTGGGTTACCAATACCTGATGAAACAATATTAACGTTTGTAGGGTACTATGTACATAAAGGGGAAATGAATTTTTTCCTTGCATTATTAACTGCGTGTATCGGTTCGTCAATTGGTATTACGATTAGTTACTTGTTAGGAGTAAAACTTGGAATTCCGTTCTTAAAGAAATTTGGTCCGAAAATACATATTACAGAAAATAAAATAAATCGGACACGGATTTTGTTTCAGAAAATTGGTCCTGCCTTATTGTTTATTGGCTATTTTATTCCAGGAGTTCGACATGTTACTGCTTATTTAGCTGGGATTTCTGGTTATCGATTTTCGACATTTTGCTTTTATGCGTATTCAGGAGCATTATTATGGAGTTTCACTTTTATCAAGCTAGGATTTGAGTTAGGAGAAAAGTGGCGTCAGGTAGGGCATTATGTTCACCGTTATGGGTTTGTTCTTTTGCTTCTATCACTGGTTATTGCGTGTTTGGTTCTTCTATATTTTCGCTTGAAAAAAGATAGACGTAATGTATCATGATAAATATTATTTCGAGGGATATGTAAATTAGTAATTACATCATTAATGTAATGTATGGTGATTACAACAAAAGAGACTCCACCAGGAATCTCTTTTGTTTATTTAAATGAAAAATAATCAGTATCCCTGTTACTGAAAACAAGAGTAGGAGAATGTTTTGGTACCACTGAGTTTGAAGTTTTCTAGCCTGCATGTATGTTTTCATCACTTAGTCAAAAATCCATTTCTCCAAGTAGGATACAATAATTTCCATCCTTCCTTTTTTGCTTTTTGATTCGATGCTCCTCTTTCCCATGGCATTTTTCCATATATATAATTTGGACTTGGTGTATGCAGCTGCTCTGCATAATACGATCCCCAAACAGCGCTTTTTACTGGTTCGTCATCGACAATGTTATAGGTCCCGTTTGCCCAACCTATTGCTTGAATTGTAGCATTTACTGCATCTTTCACATGAATAAACGATGTTATGCCATCATTTACAGCCATTTCACTGTTTATGCATTGTTTTGCAATCATGCCGTTTTTATCATACCAAGTTCCTGGTCCATACAGTGAACCATATCTTAAAATAATGGAATTTGGAATTTCTTGCACAGCATTTTCCAATGCTACAATACCATCAATTGTAATTTTTCTTTTGCCCATCGCTTGAATATCTAAAGAGTCCTCTTCGGTTGCGATTGTTTCACCTGGTTCATATGCCCAGGCAATACTCTGGGCAATCATTCGTTTTACATCAAGTTTTTTTACTACATCAATTATATGGCGCGTTCCAATTGTGCGTACTTTGGCATTGTCTAATACACTTCCATTACTAAGTGCTGTTACTTGATGTATAACAATATCTGGTTGGAAGTCTTGTAAAATGGCTTGTACTTGTTCTTTTTTTAATACATTTCCAACGTAAGCTGTTGCACCTAATGACTGTAACAATTCAACTTTTCTGTTGTTTGTTGTCATTCCACCAACTATATGTCCTTTTTTAATTAAGGCTGGTATGAGATTCACTCCAATAACGCCTGTTGCACCTGTAACGAAAACTTTCAAATTAACCCCTTCTTTCTTCTATGCTTTAAACAACTTCATTGTAGGGCGTCCTATTATCCTATACAATGACAATAAATCTAAACTGTACCGGTAAAGGGGTATATAAATGCTGAAATATCAACAAATTATGGCTGATTTAATTCAAGCAATGGAACGAGGCGTATTAACGGAAGGATCTAAAATACCTTCTATACGTGAGTTGAAAAATCGATACTTTTGTAGTTCAGAAACAGTATTAAAGGCATTAAATGAATTAAAATATCAACATAGAATTTTTTCGATTCCTAAAAGTGGTTTTTACGTATTGTCTACATCTCATTATAAAAACATTAAAAAAACAACGATGATTGATTTTGCTACCGCTACACCGGAAAAGACAATGTTTCCGTATACAGAGTTTCAACATTGTTTAAACCAAGCTATTGAGATTCAACAAGGTGGGCTTTTTTCTTATGGTACGACAGTGAATGGGCTACCTTCATTAATTCAGGAAATACAAAAACTACTTGGACAATACCAAGTGTTTGCAAAGCATGGAAATATTGTGATTACAACAGGTACACAACAAGCGCTCTATATATTGACTCAAATTCATTTTCCAAATGAAGGGGATACCATTCTAATTGAACAGCCAACATATCATCTTTTTAATAGATTAATTGAAACTACAGGTGTAAAGTGTATAGGTATTAAGCGCGATGCAAACGGTATTGATTTCAATCAGTTAGAAAACATTTTTTCGAATCATCATATTAAATTTTTCTACACGATGCCTAGGTTCCATAATCCCCTTGGGACCTCATATAGTAAAAAGGAAAAACTAAACATTTTATCTTTGGCAAAAAAATATAATGTTTACATTGTGGAAGATGATTATTTAGCTGACTTTGACCTTGATACAAAAGCAGATCCTTTATTTGCTTATGATTTATGTGATCGAGTTATTTATCTAAAGAGCTTTTCCAAAATTATTTTTCCAGGATTAAGAATTGGAGTAACCGTACTTCCTGAAGATATTCTCAATAATTTTTTAACACTAAAACGAGTAATTGATTATGATACAAGCCTTATTACACAAGGTGCATTGGAACTTTACTTGAAAAGTGGTATGTTTCATACGCACAGTAAGCTGCTTGCAAAAAAATATGCGAAAAAATCGATACTATTACATCAAGAAAT
Source organism: Bacillus sp. NPDC094106 (assembly GCF_044764345.1). Classification (NCBI taxonomy): domain Bacteria; kingdom Bacillati; phylum Bacillota; class Bacilli; order Caryophanales; family Bacillaceae; genus Bacillus; species Bacillus sp. NPDC094106. The sequence continues at coordinate 42,307 of NZ_JBIWHY010000016.1, forward strand.
TAAAAGACAACTCAAACATTGTGAAATTAGCATTGACTATAAACGACCAATTTCTCCTGATACAAAGTTACATCTTGCTTTACCTCAAAATATTAATGCAACCGAATTGATTCAACGTTTACATGTTGAACATGTGCTAATGAAGCCTATTGATGAAAATTATTTATCAAATTTTTATAAAGAAAATATCATCAAAATAGATGCAAGAAATATAAATGCATCTCTCATTTCAACTGGCATTCAAACTATATTTCAAATAATATCTCGAATGAGAATGTAATAACTTATAAAAAGGAATGATATGAATGCCTTGTAAATATTTGTCCATTTTAAGTATAAAGGAGAGTAAATAATGAGCGGAGATTTTACAGAAAATCAACAACATAAAGAAAAAGTACCTTGGAAATTAGGGAAGCATCTAAACCACAATCATGTAGAAACGTTAAATAGACTAATAACAGATCACCATCAACGTATGTTTCATTTATTAAACAACAAGAGAACGTAAAGTATGATGGAAATATATAATTTAGGGTAAATTTATAAACCGTTGTTTAAATGCATTTTCTCTATATGGAATGTAAGATAATGAAAGTATAGTTTTCAATAATTACATAGTCAGAAGAGACAAGATAACATATAATGAGAAAGGATTTTAAAAAAAGGTGAGGTGGAACTGTTTTATGAGTAATCCGAGTATAGGAGAGTCGGATATAGAATCGACATTAGAGGCAGTCATACAACTGAATATTCGAAGCGGATTACTTTGTAGAAATAGTTACCGCTTCATGTGGATTTTGGAAAGATGGCTTCCTCTATAAGTGAGGAGGTTTGTACAATGGTACAAAAAATCTGGAATCAAATTAAAGGACAAAAAAAAGAAGCTACGAAAATTCAAGGTTTTGATATTGATTTAAACCAAGAAAGCTTATCACGTATTGACCGACTTGTAGATCGTTACGAGTCAGAAATCCTTCGCCAACTTGATAGTGCATATACACAACGAACAAAGTGGGCAGACCGACTAGCTGATAAAATTGCACAGTTTGGAGGTAGCTGGCGATTCATCACCTGGTTTGCATGTTTTCTTGGTTTCTGGATTATGTGGAATAGCCTGTCTATCACAAAAGGAACACACTTTGATGCTCCACCATTCATTTTACTGAACTTATGCTTATCTTTTATAGCAGCATTTCAAGCTCCTGTTATTATGATGAGTCAAAACCGTCAAGCTGCGCGTGATAAACATGAATCTGTTATTGACTTTGCGATTAATTATAAAGCAGAGCAAGAAATTGATGACATGCAAAGTCGGCTGCACCATATAGAGAGTGAATTAACGGAAATTAAAGACTTATTGAAACAATTAAAGGAAAAATAAATATATTGCTTTTAAGAAAATTCCCGATAACGGGATTTATGTAAAAGGTTGATATATATAAGTACAAATTGAAAAATTGCATAAAGCCTTTCTTTTTAGGTGGAAGAGAGAATCCGGCCATGCATAGAAGCGGTTAGACCCTTTTCTTGCCCCATGCCAAGTGAAACCAAAGAGAGAAAACGAGTGCAGGTCACTTTTTGTTCTTCATAGCCGCGACTTATATGCTGGAAAATTAAAATGGATATATCATAGAACTTTTAAAAAAAAAGAAAGATAGAAAACCTTCTGGTGAAACAGGAGGTTTTCTATTATGTTGATTAGTTTTTTGTTTCATTCTAATAAAGAAGAGTGAGAATAGAAGAACTCCCTTTAAACATAAAGGTTGAAGGGGATTTTTCTATTTTAATGGGAGTAATATCTTTATATTTAGAATGTTTTCATCCTGAAAATGTAGTAAAGAGTAGATATGCATTTAAAATAGCGATAATAATAGCAATGAACCAGGCGATCAATTTGGTCCAAAGTGAGTTTGTAAATTCACCCATTTTCTTTTTGTCACTAGTAAACATAATAAGTGGAATAACTGCAAATGAAAGTTGAAGAGATAGGATAACTTGACTTAATACTAAAAGATCCGTGGTTCCTTTTTCTCCATATATTAGTGTTACAATGACCGCAGGTATAATAGCGATTAAACGCGTAATTAAGCGGCGAATCCATGGGCGTAAACGAATTTTTAAAAAACCTTCCATTACAATTTGCCCAGCTAACGTTCCTGTTAATGTAGAATTTTGTCCTGAGGCTAATAAAGCAACGGCAAATAATACGCTCGCAACCCCACTTCCAAGAATCGGATTTAACAATTGATAGGCATCCTGAATTTCTGCTACTTCGGTATGCCCTGTTGTATGAAAGGCAGACGCTGCTAATATTAAAATTGATGCATTAATAAATAAAGCTAACATTAATGCGATCGTGGAGTCAATCACTGAAAACTTAATCGCTTCTCGTTTTCCTTTGGGCGTTTCTTCATAATTTCTCGTTTGTACGATAGAAGAATGTAAATACAAATTATGTGGCATAACCGTAGCTCCTAAAATTCCAAGTGCAATAAATAGCATTTCAGGATTTTGAATAATCTCTTTACTTGGAACAAATCCTTTTGCAATCTCATTCAGTTGTGGCTGCGACATAAAGAGTTCCACACCAAAACAAACGGAAATTGTTGCAATTAAACTAATGACAATAACTTCAATATAACGAAATCCTTTATTTTGTAATAAAAGTACTAATAAGATATCAAATGAAGTAATGCATACGCCCCATACAAGAGGAATATGAAATAAAAGGTTTAATGCGATAGCGGAACCTATCACTTCCGCTAAATCACAAGCTGCAATAGCTAATTCACATAGTATCCATAAAACAAATGACACAGGCTTACTGTAATGATCCCGACATGCTTGTGCTAAGTCTCTTCCTGTTACAATCCCTAACTTTGCAGATAGTGCTTGCAAAATAATAGCCATAAAGTTAGAAATCAAAATGACAGATAGTAATGTATAGTTATAAGCAGATCCTCCAGCTAACGATGTAGCCCAGTTCCCGGGATCCATGTATCCTACTGCAACAAGATAACCTGGTCCCATAAATGCAAGGAGCTTTCGAAGGGAATTTCCCTTCTTCGGTACCTTCATACTTTTATACACTTCTCGTAAGCTAGGATTGCTGTTGTGTTGCCGCCAACCTTCTCGATGTGATACAGCAACCGCCTCTTTCTTTTTGACTGTTTCTAATTCATCCATAACGTATCCTCTCCTTTTAACTTATTTTCATTTTGTTCACTGAAGGCGAAATGACAGATAGTGTAGTATTTTTATTTTTAAAAACCTAAAATATGGTTTTATTTTTTCTTTATGGAAAAAATATGGCGTGACACTTCGAAATTTTACCTAAACCAACTTTTTTAGTCTAATGTAAAAATATGATGTGTGATTAAATTTTATGCAAAAGGAAGAAGATAGGTGAGTATAAATAAGATTACCTTTGTCATGAAACATATGTACTTGTTAACAGACAACATAGGAAGCTTGAGAGGGATTCAATTGGTAATGCCTTTGGTGCTATTTTCAGTTGTATCTCGTATGATTCAACAGCCGAAACACGTAGGGTAAGTTTCCTATGAACGGTATGAGACAACAAAAGAAAAAACGATGTTAAATTCTTATACAACATCATGGTGGAAAACAAATTCACCTTAATTTGATGACGACATGGTGGTACCCACAAGTACAAAAAAATGGGTTCCAAATAGGAACCCATCTAATTATCTCCTTTTAATAGTCGCAGACCATTTGAAATAACGAGACTTGTACTCCCCTCATGACCGATAACGCCAAATAGAAGAGCCAAAAAATGATGTATTGAAAGAGGTTGCCCAAAAGTAGCTATTCAGCTACTTTTGGGATAACCTCCTGTATTTTTTAGCTGTATATTTTAAAGTTCCTAATGTAAATCCCACTTTATAATTAGTCCCAAATGTGTAAGTCCTCCGCCAAATCCATATAGTAAAATCGTATCACCATTGTTTAATGTTCCTTCTTTTCTAGCTAAGTCTAAGGCTAATGGAATAGAAACAGATGAGGTATTTCCCATGAATTTCACACTAGTTAAAGTTTTATCTAATGAAAATCCGGATTTATCACATATAGATTCAATCATTCGCAAATTAGCACTGTGTGGTACAAACCAATTTATATCATCCATTTGTAGGCCTGCTGCATGTAATAAGGTTTTCATACCCAGTGGTACAGTACGCACAGCCCATTTATAAACTTCTCTTCCGTTTTGTACCATTTTTCCATTTGTTTGTAGAGGTTTTTCATCCATGATAGTAGAAAGATTTGTTCTATATAGATGGATACCGCCTTCCCCGTTTGTTCCCATGTGAGAAGCGATAAAACTTGGTTTTTCCTCATCTCTTTCCAATAAAAAAGCTCCGGATCCGTCACCAAATAAAATACAGGTGGTGCGGTCTGTATAATCCGTTACTTTTGATAATGTTTCTGTAGCTACGACTAAAACTTTACGATGGGATCCAGCAGTAATTAAATTATTAGCCACATGTAATCCATAAGTAAAGCCAGCGCAGGTAGCGTTTAAATCAAAAGCAAGTGTATGAGGAATGTGAAAATGATTTTGGATTTGACATGCTACACTTGGAAACACATAGTCAGGAGTAGTTGTGGCTACGATGATACAATCAACGTCTTCTAAAGTTTTTTTATATGTTTCAGTTAAATTTTTAATAGCTTTGAAAGCTAAATTTGATGCGAATTCTTGTTCACCGGCAATTCTTCTTTCCTTCATTCCCGTTCTTTGTACAATCCATTCATCGCTAGTATCAACCAGTTTTTCTAAATCATCATTTGACAACTTTTGTTCTGGAACATAAGTCCCAATTGCTGTAATACGAGCTGTGGAGTTCATTCCAACATCCCCTGTCCTTTGGATTTATAACTTGATATTAGTACTAGGTTATAAAAATGTCAATAGTCTGTAATTTTATAGTTGTTATATTTTAAAGACGGATATAAGGCTCAAGTTGGACATATAGATGGGCTGTTGAGTATGACGTGGTAAAAGAAACTCTTTATTTTTGAATAGAGGAATTTGACGTGTTTTATAAAATACTATAAATAAACTTTATGATATAAGGAAATCTAGAAGGGGTATGATGTAGTTGAATAGGATTGTCTATGTGATATGGTTTGCGATATTTTTTAGTAGTATTTTTATAATTTCAACAGAGCGCGCTTATGCCTGTGACTGCGTGAAGACAACAGCAGAGGAGTCATTTAAGAAAGGTGATGCGGTATTTGAAGGGGAAGTACTCGAAATTCGAGAATGGAAAGAAAAGAATGAGGTAGGTCAAGCAATATTATTTGAAGTGAAGAAAAACTGGAAAGGTGCAGATTCTTCTCAAGTAATTGTTTATACAAGTGGCGGTACTTGTGCATTTCTTTTTTCGAAAGGGGAGAATTATCTTGTGTTTTCTTCTCAGCGTGGGGAAGAAAAGCAGCTATATACTTCTAGTTGTAGTAGAACGAAACAAGTGGCTCAAGCAGAAGGAGATATATCTATTTTGAATCAATTTGCTAAAGGGATTACTCCAACGAAACAAGTGGATCTTAAAGTTAATAGGCAGAATTGTTCAAACATAAATAGCGTGGTTATGTTTTCTAGTATAGGGGCATTTTTACTTATAATTGTTTTGAGTATGTTTCTAATAAGACGTATGCGCAAAAAATGATGAATAGAGAAAATACAGATTTTCTTTGTTGTAATATACATATTGGTATTTTTTAAAGAAAGATATACACGCAAAATACTGAAAATTATGTTAAAATAGTGTTAATTAAGTAAAAAGGGGGATTATTTACATGAAAAAAGACCGTCTTGCTCAAATAGATTTAACGAAAAGAATTGAATCAAAATCTAAGTACAATAAGAAGCTGGAAAGATATCAAAGGCGCTTATTGGCACTACAGCAGATTTTAAAAAAAGAAAAAATAGCCGTTATTATGGCTATGGAAGGTTGGGATGCAGCAGGGAAGGGAGGAGCAATTAAACGAATTACTGAGCATCTTGATCCGCGTGGATTTCAAGTAAATCCAATTGGTGCACCTGCTCCCCATGAAAAACGTTATCATTATATGCAAAGGTTTTGGCGGAAAATTCCGCAATATGGTCAAATCACTATTTTCGATCGCTCTTGGTACGGTCGTGTATTGGTTGAACGCGTAGAAGGCTTTGCTACAAAAGAAGAGTGGACTAGAGCATACGATGAAATCAATGATTTCGAAAAACTATTAACAGATGATCGTTACATAGTATCAAAGTTCTTCTATCATATTAGTAAAGATGAACAGTTAGTACGATTTAAAGATCGAGAGAAAAATCCTCTTAAGAGATGGAAAATTACAGATGAAGATTGGCGCAATCGTGAAAAGTGGGATGAATATGTCGAGGCAATGGAAGAGATGTTTGAAAAAACAGATAAACCAAATGCAAGATGGAATATTATTGCTAGTAACGATAAATTATATGCGCGTGTGAAAACATTGAAAGTGATCATTTCATTAATTGAGGACTATTTCTTAGAACATGAAATAGAACTGCCAGCATACTATCATGAAATGAAAGAAGAAAAGCAAGAAGAGATCGAACACGTGCACGATGTGGGGCGTTAAATTTATAATAAGATGTATGTGCAAAAAATGAAGAATACGCTAGAAAAATAATGATTTTCTTTATGCCCAAAAGTGAAGGTTATTGTTGTGAAAACTACATAATTATGCTAAAATTTATGTAACTTTTAATGAACGGAGGGGTCTCCTTTGATCTTAATCAGATTACGTCTCAATACTTTGTGCCGATAATTGAATAGCGCTCAAAGGCTCTGTCTGTGTACAGAGTAAACGGGATTGGTCTGCCTATTTTAAAGGAACCCTTTATTGAACTTATATGTGAAAAGAGGGAGGGACGAATACGCCCTCTTTTTGTTTTGCCTTTATAAATAGAATGAGATGGTATAGGTGTATACTTGTTTTTGATACGTATACCATTGGGGACTTATTGACCTTGTAATAGGACGGAGGCGTCGCTTTCTCCTATTTCTTTGGTGTACTCTCATCCGTTTACGAAAAACACAGGCAGTGACCTGTGTTTTTTATTTTACGTAATCGAAATGGAGGAATAAATATATGGAAGAACTAGTACAAAAAGCGATATTAGTTGGTGTTAATTTAAATAATGAAAGTGATTTTGAATATTCGATGGAGGAGTTAGCAAATCTTGCGGAAGCATGTGATGTGGAAGTTCTAGGGCAAGTTACGCAAAATTTACATCGCGTAAATCCATCACATTATATTGGAACAGGGAAAATTGAAGAAGTTTCCGCTTTTGTGAAGGAAGCAGATGCGAATATGGTTATTTTTAATGATGAGTTATCACCTTCGCAAATTCGAAATTTGGAAGCCGACTTAGATTGTAAAGTCATTGATCGTACCATTTTAATTCTAGATATTTTTGCGCAGCGTGCTAAGACGAAAGAAGCACAGTTGCAAGTTGAAGTAGCACATTTACAATACATGATGCCACGCTTAATCGGTCTTCGTGAATCGTTAGGAAGACAGAGCGGCGGTGTTGGTACGAAAAACAAAGGTGTCGGCGAGAAGAAATTAGAGCTAGATCGTCGTAAGATTGAAGAGCAAATTGCAGTGTTAAATAAAGAATTAGAAGCTCTTGTTGCGCAGCGCCAAACGCAGCGTAAACAGCGTAAGAAAAATGAAATTCCGGTTGTTTCATTAGTAGGGTATACAAATGCGGGTAAGTCAACGATGATGAATACGATGCTCGAGATCTTTAACGGATCCGTAGAGAAACAAGTATTTGAAAAAGATATGTTATTTGCGACACTAGAAACATCGGTGCGAAATATTCAGCTTCCTGATAATAAATCATTCTTATTAACAGATACAGTTGGTTTTGTAAGTAAATTACCGCACCATCTTGTGAAAGCATTCCGTTCTACATTAGAAGAAGTGGCTGAGGCAGATTTACTCATTCATGTTGTGGATTATGCAAATCCAAATTATGAACAATTGATTGAGATTACAAATCAAACACTAAAACAAATTGGTGTTGAAAATATCCCGACGATTTATGCGTATAACAAATCAGATATGATGGATGTTGAAATCCCGAAAGTTCAGGATAATCGTGTGTACCTATCTGCAAAGCAACACGTTGGGATAGAAGAACTTGTAGAAATGATTCGTTCACATATTTACAAAGAGTATACAAAATGTGAGATGTTAATTCCTTATGATCAAGGGCAAGTTGTTTCTTATTTCAATGATCATGCACATGTTGTATCTACAAGTTATGAAAATGAAGGTACGAAAATTTCACTCGAATGTAAGACGAGTGATTTTGAGAAGTATAAGCGTTTTGTAATCTAAAGTGAAAAAGGCATCGATTGTGTTTGAAAATCACTAGATATAATAAAAATATTAATGAATGAAGAAAAGTTATATAATTTTGTAGGTTTTAAGAGGATAGATGAAAGCAGGGGATACTTTGCTTCATCTATCCTTATTTTTGTACTACATATAGCATCATTTACTTAATAAGAATCTTATTTACCAACTATTTATTTCTGTATTACAATATAACTGAAAAGATAAATAAAACTGACAATTTAAAACAAAATAGGGAGTGTGTAATCATGGATCGAATTTATTTTGTGGACAATCCTTGGCCTAATGGTCATCGAATAATTAACTTTGAGTGGGGTGCACATTTTAAATACGGAGAAGAATTGGGAGAAAAAGCGGGTTTGTATTTTGATTTACATTTAGAGACTGCAGACTATTATGAAGAAGATAAGGGTGAGGATGAAGACGCAGAAGATGAAGCAGAGAGCGATTGGCAGGCGAAGATTGTATGGAACAACTATCATAGTTGTACTTTGTCGTCAGAAGAGTGGAATTATAAGGGCTTTCGCGTAGGAAGTGACGAGGCACCATTTGATTTGGAAATGCTAGATGGAAAGGAATATATAATCGATTTTTTATCCAAAGAAGAACAGGAAGATTTGGATTTAGATATGACTGCATTTGATGTTTATTTGCTTGGTCATGATGCTTCAGGCTTTCATAGTATTAAGTTTACTAGATTAGAAAGACAGGCTTATCAAATTGAATGGAAAGGTAAATTGGCACTTGCCTATGTTGGTGATCACGAATTCAAATATGATTTTCATACAATCATTTCGTCTGCGTCATTTAGAGGGATTTCGATTCCTAATGAAATCACAGATCATAGAGCTTATGAGCTTCTAAGACGCTTTGTCAGCAACCCAGCATTATTTGAATTGCAGAATGATAATGGCAATAGACGATTTGTATTCAAATAACGAGATGATTTATCCCGCATTAACGGGCAAGTAATACTCCCACCTAAAAAGAGGGGTTTTATGTCAGTTTTTAATTGATGTATATATAAAGAAAATTGCTGTAATAAAATCCGACAAAATATATCTGAATACATAGTTTTAACAGGAGGCGTAATCATGCAAAGTTACGTTGCTGGAAAAAGTAACAAAATCAGTATAGAATAAAAAATTAGAAATTAGTTTAGCAGGTGTAAGTAATGCTAATGTACTACATTTACTTTGTTTTGAAGGAGGAGAGTGAAATATGCAGGCAGTTTCAAAGGAAAATACAGTAGCCTCACCAACGATATATCGTATTTTATTTGCGATTAGTTTCGGTCATTTTTTAAATGATTCCATGCAAGCTGTTGTACCGGCTCTGTTTCCTATTTTGGAAAAAACGATGAATTTGTCTTATATGCAGGTAGGGTGGATTGCGTTTGCATTAAATATGACGTCATCGATTATGCAGCCGGTATTTGGAATGTATTCAGATAAGAAGCCATCACCATTTTTATTACCGCTCGGTATGTTTTCTAGTATGCTTGGGATGATTGGACTTGCGTTTGCACCAAACTTTATTATTGTTATTATTTCTGTTTTATTTATTGGGTTAGGATCAGCGGTCTTTCATCCTGAGGGAGCACGTGTTGCTTATATGGCAGCGGGTGCAAAGCGTGGTTTAGCGCAGTCTATTTATCAAGTAGGAGGAAATACAGGGAATTCCCTTGCGCCAATTTTTACAGCGCTAATTTTTGTTCCACTTGGTCAAATAGGAGCGCTTGGTTTCACAGGATTTGCGGCGGTTGGTATTGCATTGTTAATTTTCGTTTCAAGCTGGTACAAAAATGAATTAATCAATGGCGCTGTGCGCAGAAAGAAACGGGCTGCACTTGAGGCTGAAAATGCGATTGTTAGTACGCATATTAAATTTGTAATTGTCCTTCTTGTGTTCTTGACCTTTGTACGTTCTTGGTATGGAGCTGGTATCGGGAATTTTTATCAGTTTTATTTAATTGAACATTACGGTTTGTCTATTAAAAATGCGCAGTACTTCGTATTTGCCTTTATGATTGCTGGAGTACTTGGAACATTCTTTGGTGGACCGTTAGCAGACCGATTTGGTAAGAAAAATATTATCGTATTTTCAATGCTTGGTTCTGCACCACTTGCGCTTTTATTACCACATGTTTCGCTTACGTGGGTCGTACCGTTATTTATCTGTATTGGTTTTATTAGTTCTAGTAGTTTTAGTGTTATTGTTGTGTATGCACAAGAACTTGTCCCAGGAAAAGTTGGAATGGTATCAGGTTTAATTGTTGGCCTTGCATTTGGTCTGGGAGCATTAGGTGCTGTTGTTCTTGGGAAATTAGCAGATGTTTATAGTTTGCAATTTATTATGGTATTGTGTAGTTGTTTACCATTAATTGGACTTACGTCATGGTTACTGCCAAGCGATCGAAAACCACTATAGAATAGGGGATGTACTATGATAGCCAAACGATTAGATATTGGTAAGAAAGTGTTATGTATTGCATATCAGGAGAACGTTATTTAAGTATGGGATTGTTTGAATAATTTTTTTAGACTAGAAAAAGGTGTAGCTATTTGTAAGCTACACCTTTTTTATGTTAATTTACGAACTTTTTTAGTACAGGTAAACGGTTAATACGATCACCAATAATATGTGACGCAAGTCCGCTTGTTAATACGAAAATAAGGTAGACAAAACCTCCAACTGCACCGCATATGATAACGATGAGTAATGATTCGATATAAGGCTGTCCAGGAATTAACCATCCTATCATCGCTTTTAATCCTATTACGACAGCAGACATTGCTGCGGAGTAAATTGTAATAAGAAATACTGTTTTAGCTGTTTCTGCAATTTTAAATTTCGCAAATTTAACGATGCAATATAACATAATGATATCAGAAACAAGATATCCAAGAATTGTTCCAAGCACTGCACCATGTCCGCCTAATAAGTGTAGAAGTGGTGTATTTACAACGATTTTTACGAGAATACCAACTGAGAAGGCGATCATTGTTTTTCGTTGATAATCAATACCTTGTAGGATAGCTGCTGAAACAGTGAAAATTGCACTTAGTACTGCTGATGGCGCATAAGAAATTAAATATTGCGATCCGCCTAAAGCTGTATCAGGACTCATATATACCATGCGGAATGCATCATACGCGATGCTAGCAAGCCCGAATGCAGCAGGTATTGTAAAGAATAGTAGCACTTGGAAAATCTTTGTGATTTGTTCTTGTAATTCTTCTAGTTTCCCGCTTGTAAATGATTTTGTTATCGCTGGAATAATGGTAAGTGAAAATCCAGTTGCGAGTGAAGCAGGAATCATAATTAATTTTTGAGCATAGTTCGTTATATAAGCGAAGATCGCATTCGCAGTTTCAAGTGGTGTTCCAATTGCCCTTAGTGCATCTGCAACTGTATATTGATCCACTAATGTATACAGTGGAATGGCAATCCCTACAAATACAATTGGAATCGCGTAACGAAGTAATTCCATATAGAGATTTTTTAAAGGAATATTTGATGACCTTGACTTCAGTTCACCTTCAGGTGGTTTTAAATGATCATACTTCTTCCAATACATGATTAAAATCGAAACGCTGGCAATTGCTCCAATGACAGCGCCAAATGTAGCGACTGCAACGGAAGAAGCTACAGAACCACCTAGTAACTTTGAAACGATAAAACTACCAACTAAAATGAAAACAACACGGGCAATTTGTTCTACAACTTGAGAAACAGCACTTGGTTTCATATGTTGGAAACCTTGGAAGTATCCACGTGTAACACTCATCGCGGGTACAATGATGAGTGCGAAGCTTAATGCTCGCATTGTCAGTGTGACGTCAGCGATAAATTGTGGATCAGGTGTTTTCGACCGAATAATGAATTGTGATACGTAAGGTGCACCGATAAATAAAATTAAAAATCCAGCGAACCCCATGAGCATCATTAGTTTTACACTGGAATTATACAGTTTTTTACTTGTGCTGTAGTCACCTAATGCATTATATTTCGCAACAAATTTAGATACGGCAATTGGAATACCAGCCGTTGAAAAGCTAAGTAAAATACCATACCAAGAATATGCATACGCATATAAAGCAACCCCTTGTTCCCCAACTAATAATTGAAAAGGGAAAAAGTATATAAAACCTAAAATACGCGAAATCATTGTGGCACCGCTTAGTAAAGCAGTCCCTTTTAAAACTTTTGAAGTAGACAACGTTTTTCCTCCTACTCGTGCTGCATTACAATCATCCTATACTACTATAAACCTGTCGGTGTATTTAATAAAGTATAAACCATAAGTAATGTAATACTATTCATAGAAAAGTCATATTTTGAATTTTAATGGCGAAAACTAGAGATATAATACATGAAAATTCAAAAAATAAGTTGACACTATTTTTAATGTGTGATAAAAATGATAGTAATTAATTTGAAAAATAATATTTGAGCAATGAAAGGGTAAAGTAGTGAAAATCTCCCTATCTCAGAGAGCTGATGGTTGGTGTGAATCAGTATATAGGTTATTCATGAAGTTCGTCCTGGAGCATCTTTCATAAATCTCACATTGTGAGGAAATGAAAGACGGTAGTGTATGCCGTTATCAAATAAAGTGGTGAAGAATTTTTTCACAACTAGGGTGGTACCGCGATATATATCGTCCCTACGTTTTTACGTAGGGGCGTTTTTTATTTTGGGATTATTCTCGTTGTAGCTTCATAACTAGGGTGGTACCGCGATATTTTGTCGTCCCTACGTTTTACGTAGGGACGATTTTTATTTCGTTAGCTTCTCAGTATTCTTCACAACTAGGGTGGTACCGCGATATTTTTATCGTCCCTACGTTTTTGTAGGGGCGATTTTTTATTTTCGAAAGGAAGTGGATAGAACAATATGAGTAAGGCTGAAATGTAATAAAAAGAAAAAATAGAAAAAGAGAGGAGATAGAAAAATGAATTCACAGCAATGGACATCGAAATTAGGCTTTGTTTTAGCGGCAGCAGGTTCAGCAATTGGTCTTGGCGCAATTTGGAAGTTTCCATACATGGCTGGTATTGGAGGAGGCGGTGCGTTCTTCCTTATTTTCATCGGTTTTACTTTACTGATTGGTTTACCTTTATTGTTAGCAGAATTTGTGATAGGAAGAAGCACACAAAAAGAGGCTGTTGATGCGTATAGAGATATCGCTCCTAATACATTATGGCCGTGGGTTGGTAAGTTAGGGATTGTAACATGTTTCATATTACTTTCTTTCTACAGTGTTGTGGGAGGGTGGATTTTATTATATTTATGGAATGCCATTACAGGTAGACTATGGGAAGGGAATGGTGCGTACGAAGCAACATTTGGTGAAATCATTTCCAATCCATATTTAGCAGTCGGAGCACAGCTATTATTTATTCTTATTACTATTTTTATTGTAAGTAAAGGTGTACAAAACGGTGTTGAAAAAGTAAATAAATATTTTATGCCAGCACTATTTGTTTTATTCTTTGTATTAATTGTTCGTGCTCTTACATTAGATGGAGCGGGAGAAGGGGTACGCTTCTTCTTACAACCTGATTTCTCACATGTAACGTCTGAAATTATTTTATATGCGATGGGACAATCGTTCTTCTCGTTATCTGTCGGTGTAGCAGTAATGGTGACGTACAGCTCGTACTTACCGAAAGAAGAAAGCTTACCACGTTCAGCATTTTCAATTGTTGGTTTAACACTTGTTATTACATTGCTTGCTGGACTGGCAATTTTCCCGGTTGTATTTGCGTTTGGCATAGAGCCGTCTCAAGGACCAGGACTACTATTTATTGTATTGCCAGCTATTTTTAGTAAAATGGCATTCGGAAAATTATTCTTTATTGTTTTCTTATTACTATTCTTCTTTGCGACTGTAACATCAGCAATCTCTATGCTTGAAATTAGCGTTGCTTCTTTAACAACAAAAGGTAAAGGAAAGCGCGAAAAAATGGCATTGCTTGTTGGACTGTTAATCTTTGTTGTTGGGATTCCATCAGCGCTATCATATGGTGTATTAAGCGATGTGAAGCTCTTTGGGAAAACAGTTTTTGATTTAGCAGACTTTACAGTAAGTAACGTTCTTATGCCGCTTGGCGTGTTACTAGTTGCGATTTTCGTTCCACTGAAGATGAAGAAAGACGTATTAATGAAAGAACTGGGAGTAAGTAAAAGCAAAGGATATAAATTGTTTGTATTATGGTTATTCTTACTTCGCTATATAGCACCAATTGCGATTATTATTGTATTTTTAAATGTAATTGGGATTATTTAATGTAATGATTCTTTTCATCTCATGAAGCGGCCTCATATTATCTTTAGTTTCAATTTGTATGTATGATATCAAAATCAATGAATTGTTTCTTGTTAAAGTAGGATGCAAGAAAGAAAAAGTTGTCATATAATAAGAAACAAACGGTATATTGGGAGGTGTTGATATGGCAATTACAATACAGTTGCCAGACACTGCAGCGTCTCATGCAAAGCCAAGTATGGAAACGGCGATACTTTGCGTGAGGTAGACAAGTAATATACAATCGCCAAAATGAGCTCGTATCATTTCTTTTATATTTGGCTTTGCACCTTATTGAAATGAACCATAAAAAATAAGGGGCGAGCAGAGATGAAATACGTAAAAGCAGCGACTGTTTTACCGGAAAAATTAATTATAGAAATTCAAAAGTATGTGCAAGGGGAAACGATCTATATTCCAAAACAAGAAAATGCACATTATAAATGGGGTACACAATCTGGCGGAAGAAAGCAACTTGACGAGCGGAATAGAGATATTAAACATGCTTTTAAAAATGGAACTTCAATTCAGCAATTAGCAGAGGAATACTTTCTTTCTACAGAAACGATAAAAAAAATCGTATATTCAAAATAACAAAAAGCACTGATTATTCGATAAGAAATAATCAGTGCTTTTTGTGTATAGTTTGTTTAGTAATTGTCTTCGGTATTTTATAAAGTAAGTACATTGTATACAATGAGAAGAAATCAACAATTTGGTATGGAGTGATAAAAATGGAAGCTTTTATTAGAAGTGATCAATATAATTTTATAAAATCACAAGCTCATATTCTAGTGAATGGACATGCAACAGTAAATGATAGAGGCGTTATTGCTGCTTTAAAGTCTCTTGCGATAGAAAAAGTGTTACATGTTTTTGAAAACCTTACTGATGAACAAAAAGAATTAATAGATACGATTTTGACGGTTGAAAATAGAGAGGACGGAGAAGCGTTTTTATTCAAGTTAAATCCATATGTCATTCCGTTTCAGGAAGTTACGCCGCAAACGTTAAAAAAATTATTTCCTAAAGCTAAAAAATTGAAGCTTCCTGAAACGGAAGGAATAAATATGAAAGAGATGTCTTATCTAGGCTGGATTGATAAAGGCACAAGTAGAAAGTTTATTATAGCAAAGAATAAAAATAAGTTTGTTGGTTTACAAGGCACATTCCAAAGTATAAACAAAAAAGGTATTTGTGCATTGTGCCATGGTCATGAAGAAGTAGGTATGTTTCTAGTTGAAATAAAAGGAGATGTACCAGGTACTTTTGTTAAAAAAGGAAACTATATTTGCCAAGATAGCGTAACGTGTAATCAGAATATGACTTCACTGGATAAGTTATATGATTTTATTGAGAGATTGAGAAAATAACTTATAGTAAAAAATAGGTACAGAAAAGGGTGAGCTTTTATCATCCTTTTTATCCCGCTATTTGAGGGCAGTAATACTCCCACCTCAAAATTCGGCGAAAGCATTGTCCAGCTCTAGCAGCTAGAATCTCCAGTCGTTTCGCCCCCTCGGACGAGGCAAAAAGCGCCTCTCTGCCTTTGGCGCGGGCGTCCTGCGATTCTGAGCAAGCCGCTTCCGTTTTTCTAAAGAAGTAAGGTAGGAGATAAACTGCCCGTAAAAGCCCGATTGGTGAGGGCTGATAATCAATGGGGGACCCCACTGATTAAAGTTTCACTTTATGCTGCAAGGCATGGGTTATTCAATTTTGCATAGATGAAAAAAGATGAACAGTAGGGAAAGGATCATTTTTTGCATGGCATGATTTTTGCATTTTAATAAAAAAGATTTAGGAAAGTTTTTGAATGTGAAAATTATGCTGATAAAGGGGAAATGACGTATGAAATATCCACTAACGCCAGATGTAAAACCTGAGTTTTGTACGACGGGTTCATTTATGAGATTACCATCAAGTAATGAGCAAGCAAAGATTGCAATTCTAGGAATGCCGTTTGATACGGCTGCTTCTTTTCGCGTTGGTGCGCGTTTTGCTCCGCAAGCAATTCGTCAAGCATCTATGACTTTGTTCCCATATCATCCGATTCACCATGTTTATCCGTTTGATGATACAAATGCAATTGATATTGGTGATGTTTCTGTGATTCCGCACAATATTCATCGTAGCTATGATCTAATTGAAGAAACTGTTTTTGGATTAATGCAACAAGGAATTATCTCGATAGGTCTTGGAGGGGATCATTCAGTTACATTAGCAAGTCTTCGTGCAGCAGCGAAAGTTCATGGACCTGTCGCAATGATTCACTTCGACTCCCACACAGACACATGGGATACATATTATGAAGAGAAATATTGGCATGGTTCCCCATTTATTCGTGCACATGAAGAAGGATTACTACAACCTGAAAAAGTATTCCAAATTGGTATCCGGGGAACATTAAATCATCCTGGTGATATAGAAGCTAGTAATGATTTAGGGTATAACGTCATTACAACGGCTGAATTATGTGATCGTGGTTTTGAAAGCGTTCTCGAGCAAATGCGAGCAACGATTGGCGATACACCATGTTTCTTAACGTTTGATATTGATTTTGTAGATCCATCTTGTGCACCTGGTACAGGTACGTTAGAAGTGGGGGGATTTAACAGTCGCGAGACACTAAATATGGTGCGTTCATTAAGTGGATTTAATTATATTGGTTTCGACTTAGTAGAAGTATTACCGCCATATGACCAGACCCAAATTACTTCTCTTTTAGCAGCGACACTTGTGCATGATTTTGCTAGCTTAATTGCTTTACAGATGAAAAATGAAGTGAATAAGTAAGAAGATAATTATTATATTGAAATATAAAAAGACCGATGAAACAACTTTTCATCGGTCTTAAAAAACGTTCATTTATTATTTTTTCTGCCAATTCCCCTTGATAAAGTCTTCACGACCAGACTCTTTACGTTCCCTGGCATATTTCTCTGGATTTTTTTTGTAGAAATGTTGATGATATTCTTCCGCTTCATAAAAAGGAGCAGCTGAACGAATTTCTGTTACAATTGGGTCTTTAAACATGCCGCTTTCTGCTAGCGTTTGCTTCGAGTATTCAGCTAGTTCTTTTTGTGTTTCATTATGATAAAAAATTGCAGTACGATAGGACGGACCACGGTCAAAAAATTGTCCGCCATCATCAGTTGGATCAATTTGTGGCCAATATAAATCTAATAATTTTTGATAAGGGAAAACAGAAGGATCGAATGTAATTTGAACGACTTCTAAGTGTCCAGATGTTCCAGACTTTACTTGTTCGTATGTTGGATTTTCGATATGACCACCAGCATAGCCTGAAACCACTTTTTGAATACCAGGAAGTTCATCAAATGGTTTTACCATGCACCAAAAGCAGCCGCCAGCAAAAGTTGCAAGTTCGTATGTTTTTTCTGCCATTACTATAATCCTCCTAAATAGATATGTTTTATCTAGTATTATACAGATTGTTTTATTACGCAATAAAAAAGATTTGAAAATATATGTTTTTTATTCCGTTTTGTTTTGATAAAAATATCTATATAAATCCATTTTAACTTTTCGACATCTATATGTATCCATTTTGATTTTCCAGCATATAAGTCACTGCTATGAAGAACAAAAAGTGACCGCTACTTATTTTCTCTATTTGTTTTCACTTCGCATGTGGCAGAAACAGGCCCTGACCGCTTCTATGCATAGCCAGATGCTCTCTCCTATCTAAAAAGAGGGGGGTTATGTCGTTTTTTTAATTGATGTATATATAGATTGAAAAGTTTTGATTACAATTAAAAATATGAATTTTCAAAAAATATATTGACAATGAAAAGAACAAGGTCCTATAATACGTGTAATAACTTAAATTTAATTAAGAATTTTCTGATTTTAATAAACTGTATATGCAAAGAAGAGGAAAGTAGATGATTATGAAAGTTTTAGAGAGCTGCCCCGTGGCTGGAAGGGCGGTAACGATCGAATCATTGAAGATCACCTCGGAGCATCGCTTGCGAAAGGGAAACTGAGTAGAGGGCGGCGGTATCGTCTCCGGTAAATGGACGGGGGTCTGATAGGACCTACAGAGCTTATATTTCGTGAGAAGTATAAGGAAGCTGAGTGGTAACGCGAAACTCTCGCCTCAGCAATCAAAGCTACTATGGTGTAGTAATTGATTGCTGAGGCGAGAGTTTTTATTTTAGAAAATAGATATAGAAGAATGTGAAGAAGAGGAGAGTAAACGATATAAATTGTTTCAGAGAGCTGCCCCGTGGCTGTGAGGGTAGTAACAATTATATCGATTGAAAATCACCTCGGAGCACTACTCACGAAAGGTAACAAGTAGGGAGTAGCGGAGTTGTTCCCGGTAGAAGAACAGAAGTCTAATTTGGACTTACAGAGCTTATATTTTGTGAGAAGTATAAGGAAGCTGAGTGGTACCACGATTCCCTCGTCTCAGCACTAGGTTGCTACACGTTTGTAGAAAATCGATTGTTGAGGTGAGTATATTTTTAAGTTTAATATACAGAATCTTCTGTCTAAATGTATTCTTCTCAGCAATCGATATAGAAATGGATTGCGCAAAAAGAGATAAATAAAAAGGAGCGATGTAAGATGGGAAACCAGTATATCTATATGAATGGGGAATTAGTAGAGAAGGAAAAAGCGGTTGTTTCAGTATATGATCACGGATTTTTATATGGAGACGGCGTATTTGAGGGGATTCGTAGTTACGGCGGAAATGTATTTTGTTTAAAAGAGCATTTAAAGCGTTTATATGAATCCGCGAAATCAATTTTACTCACTATTCCAATGACAGTAGAAGAAATGGAAGAAGCAGTTTTACAGACACTACAAAAAAATGAATATGCCGATGCATATATTAGGTTAATTGTTTCAAGAGGAAAAGGGAATTTAGGACTCGATCCAAGAAGTTGTGAAAAGCCGAGTGTCATTATTATCGCAGAACAGTTAAAGTTGTTTCCACAAGAATTTTATGATAACGGCCTTAGCGTTGTATCTGTTGCATCTCGCCGGAATATGCCGGATGCGCTTGATCCACGCATTAAGTCAATGAACTATTTAAACAATGTATTAGTAAAGATTGAAGCAGCACAAGCTGGTGTACTAGAAGCACTTATGTTAAATCAACAAGGATATGTTTGTGAAGGATCAGGAGATAACGTTTTTGTTGTGAAAGATGGAAAAGTGTTAACACCTCCTGCCTATTTAGGAGCATTAGAAGGTATCACACGAAATAGTGTGATTGAACTGTGTGAACGATTAGGTATCTCATGTGAAGAAAGACCATTTACTCGTCACGATGTATATGTAGCAGACGAAGTGTTTTTAACAGGAACTGCTGCTGAATTAATTCCAGTTGTAAAAGTTGATTCCAGAGAAATCGGAAATGGAAAGCCAGGAGAAGTGACCAAGCAGTTAACGGAAGAATTTAAAAAGTTAACTAGAGAGCGAGGAGTACGCGTTCCGGGCCTAGCAGAGAGCTTAGCTTAAGGAGCAGAGGGTTAGCAAAATAGAGGAACACCATGCAGTTTGTAAAGAAAAATGTGTAGGGAGGGACTTGAAAAGATGAGAAGTGACATGATTAAAAAGGGCTTTGATAAAGCACCACATCGTAGTTTATTAAAAGCAACAGGTTTGAAAGATGAGGATTTTGACAAGCCGTTTGTAGCAATTTGTAATTCTTTTATTGAAATTATTCCAGGACATAAACACTTAAATGAATTTGGCCGCCTTGTAAAAGAAGCGGTGCGTGCGGCGGGAATGGTTCCGTTTGAATTCAATACAATTGGAGTAGATGATGGGATTGCAATGGGGCATATTGGTATGCGTTATTCACTCCCAAGCCGTGAGATTATTGCTGATTCGGTTGAAACAGTAGTAAATGCGCACTGGTTTGATGGGATGATTTGTATTCCGAACTGTGACAAAATTACACCTGGTATGATGATGGCAGCATTGCGTGTTAACATTCCAACCGTGTTTGTTTCAGGTGGACCAATGGCGGCTGGGAAAACATCTAAAGGTGATGTAGTCGATTTAAGCTCTGTTTTTGAAGGAGTAGGGGCTTATCAATCTGGGAAAATTTCAGAAGAAGAATTAAAAGATATTGAAGATCATGGCTGCCCATCTTGTGGTTCTTGTTCAGGTATGTTCACTGCAAATTCGATGAACTGCTTATGTGAAGTATTGGGGCTTGCGCTTCCAGGGAATGGTAGTATTTTAGCGACAGACCCAAGGCGTGAGGAATTAATTAAACAAGCAGCTGAAAAATTAAAAGTATTAATTGAACGTGATATTAAACCACGTGATATTGTGACAGAAGAAGCGATTGATGATGCATTTGCGCTTGATATGGCGATGGGAGGATCAACGAATACGGTATTACATACGCTAGCAATCGCACAAGAAGCGAGACTTGATTATGATATGAGCCGTATTGATGCAGTTTCGAGACGTGTTCCTCACCTATGCAAAGTAAGTCCAGCTTCAAATTGGCATATGGAAGATATTGATCGCGCGGGTGGCATTAGTGCTATTTTAAAAGAATTAAGTAGAAAAGAGGGTGTACTTCATCTCGATCGTATTACTGCTACTGGTCAGACATTAAGAGAAAACATCGCTCATGCAAATATTCAAGATAAAGAAGTAATTCACTCTCTTGAAAATCCTCATAGTGAAGAAGGTGGCCTGCGTATATTAAAAGGAAACCTTGCAAAAGATGGTGCTGTTATTAAAAGTGGTGCAACAGAAGTAAAACGATTTGAGGGCCCGTGTGTTATTTTTAATTCACAGGACGAAGCACTTGCAGGAATTATGCTTGGAAAAGTAAAAAAAGGAGATGTTGTTGTTATTCGTTATGAAGGGCCAAGAGGTGGTCCTGGTATGCCAGAAATGTTAGCTCCAACATCAGCAATTGCTGGTATGGGGTTAGGGGCAGATGTTGCTCTCTTAACAGATGGACGTTTCTCAGGGGCATCACGTGGTATTTCTGTAGGACATATTTCACCAGAAGCGGCTGCCGGCGGGGAAATTGCACTTCTTGAGCAAGGAGATATCGTATGTATTGATGTAGATGAGCGTTTACTTGAAGTGAGAGTAAGTGAAGAAGAGTTAGAAAAACGCCGAACAGAGTGGAAAAGACCAGAATTAAAGGTGAAAACGGGATGGCTTGGGCGTTACGCACAAATGGTGACATCAGCAAATACAGGCGCAGTATTGAAAATGAAAAATTTTGATTGAAATGATATAAAAAAAGAGATAAGGAATGATACGAAATGGTGCAAAATGTAAAGGAGAGAGTGAAAATTGAAGATATCCTTGTGGCTCATAATCATATGAAGGATATCGTCAATAAAACACCGCTTCAGCGAGATGCGGTTTTATCTGAGAAGTATGAATGCGACGTGTATGTGAAAAGAGAAGACTTGCAAGTCATTCGTTCATTTAAAATTCGTGGTGCTTACAATTTAATTCAAAGTTTATCGAAAGAACAATTACAAAATGGTGTTGTATGTGCGAGTGCCGGTAACCACGCGCAAGGTGTTGCGTACACATGTAATTTATTGAAGATTCCGTCAAAAATTTTTATGCCAACGACAACACCAAAGCAGAAAGTATCACAAGTCCAGTTCTTTGGTGGTGATTATGCGGAAATTGTATTAGTCGGCGATACATTTGATAGTTCTTTTCAAGAAGCGCAGCGCTATTGTGAAGAAAATCGTATGACGTTTGTGCATCCATTTGATGATCCATATGTGATTGCCGGTCAAGGGACGGTTGCAGTTGAAATTTTACATGATATGGAGAAACCAGTTGATTACGTGTTCACAGCAATCGGCGGTGGCGGTCTAGCCTCGGGTATCGGTACATATGTAAAAGGTGTGAGTCCTACTACAAAAGTAATCGGTGTGGAACCAAAGGGAGCAGCATCGATGAAAGAAGCTTTTTTACAAAATAAAAATGTGACGCTAGAGAGCATTGATAGTTTTGTGGATGGAGCAGCGGTCAAAAAGGTAGGGAAATTAACCTTTGAAACTTGTAAAGATGTACTCGATGATATTGTATTAGTTCCTGAGGGGAAAATTTGTACAACAATTTTAGAATTATATAAGAAAAATGCAATCGTTGCGGAACCAGCTGGTGCTCTTTCCATTGCGGCGCTCGACTTTTATAAAGATGAAATAAAAGGGAAAAGTATTGTTTGTACGTTAAGTGGTGGCAATAATGATATTGATAGAATGCAAGAAATGAAAGAGCGCTCTCTCATTTACGAAGGATTAAAACATTACTTTATCATTGAATTTCCGCAGCGCTCAGGGGCATTGCGAGAGTTCCTGGATAAAGGCTTAGGGCCAGAGGACGATATTACCCGCTTTGAGTATATTAAGAAACACAATAAGGAAAATGGTCCTGCGCTTGTTGGCGTGGAGTTAAAACATAAAGAAGATTATGAGCCGTTAATTACTCGCTTTCAAGAGAATAATATTCAATTTATGGAGCTGAATAAAAATCCTATTTTGTTTGATTTGTTAATTTAATGTACAAAAAGAAAGAGAGCTATAAAATCATAAGCTCTCTTTCTATCTATTTGCAAGTGGCAAATGTATTGCCGGGGATATGAGTGGTTGGAATAATTGTTTCTATATATACATCAATTAAAAAAACGACATAAAACCCCCTCTTTTTAGGTGGGAGAGAGCATCTGGCCATGCATAGAAGCGGTCAGGGCCTTTTTCTACCACATGCGAAGTAAAAACAGAAAGAGTAAACGAGTGTAAGTTACTTTTTATTCTACATAGCAGGGATGTAGATGTCGAAAAATGAAAATTAATTGCTGATCTATCTCATGATTTGCGAACACCATTAACGACAATGCGTGCACAAATGGATTCTTTGACAGAAGAGGTTATCTCGGAAAAGGGATACAAAACAATTACGCTAATGGATGAAAAAATTAATTACCTAGCCGAATTAATTGAGAACTTACTATCCTATTCGTTAATAACAGCAAAAAAATATCCGTATCACCCAGAACGAACGGATATGACACGTTTAATGAGAAAACTCGT
The DNA here is from genome assembly GCF_044764345.1 of Bacillus sp. NPDC094106. Taxonomy (NCBI): domain Bacteria; kingdom Bacillati; phylum Bacillota; class Bacilli; order Caryophanales; family Bacillaceae; genus Bacillus; species Bacillus sp. NPDC094106. The sequence goes on from NZ_JBIWHY010000016.1 coordinate 66,115, forward strand.
TGCATCATGGTATGACATATTAGATGAGCAAGGTTTTGAAGTTGATATTATGATTCCAGAAAAGCAGTTATTTTGGAATATTGATGAAAATTGGTTTCAAAGAATCATAGATAATGTAATTCAAAATGTAGTTCGACATGCGAGTGATGGAAATTTTATAGGAGTATATATGAACCATGAAGAAGGAACGATTGCAGTCGTTGACCATGGGCCAGGTTTTCAAAATGCTCATTCACCAAATAAGGGTGCGGGAATTGGATTATCCATCATTGCTGTTATGGCGAAAGAAATGGATATCGAATGGCGTATAGAATCTGATGATACAGGGGCGACGTTTCTATTTAAAAAGTTGATGTAGAAGAACTTCTCCAATTTGTTATCTATGAATTCGGTGAAAGATGGATTGAAGCGGCGAATAAAGGTTTTCGAGAATATAAAGAACCACCAATTTACATTGCAAAGCAAAATGAAAAGATTATTGGTTTTGCTTGTTATGATGTTGTAAGAGAAAAGAAGGGACTATTTGGACCGATGGGAACAGCTGAAAATAATCGTGTAAAAGGTGTGGGGAGAGAACTAGTACAACATCGATGCTTGTCTGATATGAAGCAAATTGGTTATGAATATGCAATTATTGGTCAAGCAGGCCCGATTGAGTTTTATGAGAGAAGTTGTCATGCTCAATTAATACCGATTGAAATAACATGATACGTATTGCTAGAGGAGTAATCAGTGGGGATGGAGAAAACCCACTGATTAAAATTTCATTTTATTGAAAAGTTAGTAGATAAAATTGTTAGGAAATATTATATTTTTCCAGTGTAATATTTCACTTGATAAAATATAGATCTCTATTGCTCCAATGAATTGCGGCTAGGAAATAAAATGTCGTATGGGAAATGTGGCAGGAATTAGAAAGTGCTTTCTCAACCTCTGAAAATTCTGAATATATGAAATTGAGTTGAAGTTAAAAGGGGATAATTGTTAATATATCCTTGTATTACCAATATGTTGAAAAAGGGGGTCTTCAAATGAAATTAACAGTCAAAATTAAAAAAGCTACGCAACGAGAGAATCAATGTGTTTGTTTATTATTATGCTAGTTTTGAAAAGAAGAAGGTGTGCAAACACCTTCTTTTTCAATGGAATGGAGAGAAAGAATATGAGATTAAAAACAAGTTTAAATTTTAGAGGGTATCCGAATAAAAATGAAATTGTCTATTACGATGGAGAAGAACGGATTATTGAAGTGAATGAATTTGAAAAACTATGGTCATTGTTAAAGATTTTAGAAAATCCTATAGGTGATATTCGGGAAAATATACATGAATGGAAGAATAAGAATGGAATGGATGATGAGGAATTACAAAACATTATTCAATTTATAAATGAGAATCGACTTTTATATGAAAAACGTTGTGATGAAGATAAGGAAGAACAGTTGTTTAATCGTAGAAATTTCAACTATTTCAGTACACATGATTCTACTTTACATGCAGATACAATCGTTCAGAAGATGAAGAAGATAAAGGCAGTTGTTATCGGAGCCGGTACGATTGGTGCAACATTATGCATGACGTTATCAAAACTTGGTGTTGGAGAGATTATTGTAATCGATTTTGATACAGTTCATCCTAAAAATATTAGAGCACAAACGATATTTCAAACAGAAGATATTAACAAGAAAAAAATACATGTAATCCAAGAGAAACTGGGTAAGATGGATCCGTATATCAAAATTCAAGTATTTGATATGAAAATAGAAACACTTAAGGATTTATTGCAATTAAATTTAAATGAGATCAGCTATATTTTTGGATGTTTTGATGACTCTTCACTACAATTGCAAAAAGATATAATGGACTATTGTGATGAAGAAAAAATCAAGTATTTTTTGATGGGGTATCATAATGATTTTGTAAAAGTATTGCATGTAAGTAATAGTAATAATGGTGCTCTAATACTTGAGGATAGTTTCCAAAATTATTATACAGAATATGTAATTCGTGAAAATAGAGGAACAATTATTCAAAGTTTAGCTGTTTCACTTATTATTAGCCGGATTATATTTGGAGATATAATAAATGATGAGCATACGCAACAAAATGGATATAGTTTTGATTTTATTAAATTCCGTACTTCAGCAAATCATGAATCAATACCTTGGGAGCCATTTACCCAATCCTTGCAAAAAATTATGCCTCTTCATCAAGAAAAATTGAAGCGAAAAATAGAAGAGATTTCTAATATTGCGCATGTAAAAGGAACTATTCTTCCAAAAGTAATTGAAATTGATATTTTATCTATGCATCAAGTTTTTGATATTTTACTTCATATGGATCAGTTGTCTATTTTACAATTGGAAGAGGAGTATAACGAATTTGTTAAACTTATGCGTGATATAGAAGGAGAGGATGGGAACGAAGAGGAGTATGAGCGGTACTTACAGATAATTCGAAGTATGAAAATTGTCTATAAGGGTGAGACATATGCTATATCTGAAATCTTTGAAATGATGCGTGATACAAAGGATTATGAAGAAAAGAAATCAATGCAGAGAACCGTCTATGAGGTATTGCAAAGCAACGGAAATGAAATTCTTCAATTTTTTACAAACAGTAAGCAAAGGTATTTATCTTTGGAAACATCTGATTATTATATGGAAGTTTTTGGAGTGAGGGAAGGAACGTTACATACGTTTGAAGAGAAATTGCAGAAGAGATTTCATGCGCTTATTACGAAAAGTCTATCGCTTATATTTCCAACTTCATCTGGGAAAATTAGTGCGGACTTTTTAGCGTATAATGAAGAGGAACGAAGCACAATTTCAATTGATGAGGCGAAAGAAATCATATTAACAAGCTTGGAGAAATGCGGACAAAATCGCTGGATCAATCATATTGAAAAGATGTTTCAATATAATTTTGTGCAAGTGTACAATGAAATTGAAGTGAACAAAACATATTATTTTCCAAATACTAAAGAGAGTAGAATTCTGTTTAACTATCATGATGACGTAGATAGTTTATTTATATTATGTCATGAATTAGGACATGCGTATTTTAATCAAAGTTATGGACATACATTCTTTGATGATAGTACACAATTAGTAAACGAGATTATGGCATATTATTTTGAAATAATCTGTGTGCAAGCAATGTTACAAAATGAGGATATAAGTTTAGAGATAAAGCGGGAAATAGCAAGTCAGTATGTAAAAAGAATACATCAAGTTGTCTTATCTACATATGGGGTTCATTTATTTGAAACGAGTTTAATAAAATGTATACAGGGTTATGGAGAAGTTTCAGTAGCAGATTTTTTAAGAATCCGAGAAGAGTATGGTCAACATCCTTTTTTTGAAGGGATACAATTTAAAAATGAAAAATACTCCTATTTAAATCCACTTTTGAAAACTTCATTTATTTTTGAATTTGGAGACCATGTTTTGCCTCCGATTGCGTATTTACTTGCAATTAGTTTATGCCATGAACAAGTAGAATCCAGTATTCCAAAAGATATTCAAATACAAGAAGCTATACTAAATGGGGTATATCGTACGGAAGAGTTTTTGTCGTATATGTCAAAAGGAGTATCTCACGGTGAACGTATGGATCAAGCAATTGATGAGTTATTACAAATGCTACTTACACTTCAGTCTTTCATGGTAGAAGATGTAGTACATTCTAGATAAATCCATTTTCATTTTTCGACATCTACATCCCTGCGATGCAGAATAAAAAGTAACCTACACTCGCTCTGTTTTTACTTCGCATGTGGCAGAAACAGGCCCTGACCGCCTCTATGCATGGCCAGATGCTCTCTCTCACCTAAAAAGAGGGTTTTATGTTATTTTTTTGAATTGATGTATATATAAATAAAAGAATGAGTGATTTTAAATTGCTAGTAAAGGTGTATATCTTTGTTAGCAATTTTTATTTTTGTTTAAAATTTTTTTAGAGGAATATCCTTTATACCCGATGCTTTTCCTACCAAGGATTACTTGTACATAGTAAAGGATGTAAATGAAGTATAGTCCCTAAATCGTATTGCTAAACTTTTTAAATAAAAAGGTGTAGAATGGGTATCTAAGAAAGAAGGTGTGAAAATGGCCAGCTGGAAAAGAAATTTAATGATTTGTTGGCTTGGTTGTTTTACCACTGCAGCTGGTATGAGTTTAGTGATTCCTTTCTTATCCTTTTATATTGAGGATCTAGGAGTAACGGGTACTTCTAATATCGCACAGTGGTCGGGAATTGCATTCGGTGTAACCTTTCTAATGGGTGCGATTGTGTCACCTTTATGGGGAAGACTTGGTGATATACATGGACGGAAGCTGATGCTCATTCGCGCTAGTCTCGGCATGGCAATTATCATGACGCTTATGGGATTTGTCACAAATGTGTATCAACTAGTCGCGCTTCGTTTTCTAATGGGAGCGGTAGCTGGTTTTCTTTCTACAGCGATGACATTTATTGCAGCAGAAACACCAAAAGAACACTCTGGTTGGGCAATTTCGACAATATCAACTGGGGGTGTCAGTGGCTCCCTGCTTGGGCCAATGCTCGGAGGATATTTGTCTGAGCTAATTGGAATGCGTCATGTATTTTTAGTGACAGGAGCTTTTTTATTTCTTTCATTTATAATCGTCTTTTTCTTCTTACATGAATCGAATCATTCTGTTCAGAAGAAAAAAGCACAACCGAAGAAAGTATGGACGATGGTTCCAGCAAAAAACTTTATTATGAGCTTATTTGTCGCAACGTTTATGATTCAACTTGCGAATATGTCAATTCAGCCTATTCTTACATTGTATGTAAAGCATTTAGCAGGTGCACATACACCTCATATTGAAACGATTGCAGGTGCCGTAATGTCAGCGACAGGTTTAGCGGTCATCTTAGCAGCGCCTAGATTGGGGCGGTTATCGGATCGCATTGGTCCTCAAAAAACTTTAATTGTAGCATTGTTTGTTGCAGGAATTATTTTTATCCCACAAGCATTTGTGACCTCTGTATGGCAATTATTAATTCTTCGTTTTTTATTAGGAATCGCACAAGCTGGATTATTACCTTCCGTACAAACTCTATTAAAAAAACATACACCAAATCATGTAACTGGACGCATTTTCGGATACAATCAATCTTTTCAATTTTTAGGGAATATGATCGGTCCAGTACTCGGTGGACAGATTGCCGCACATGCCGGATTTCAATATGTATTCTTTTCCACAGCATCGCTTTTATTTATAGCTTGCATTTGGGTATATTTTAATAATAAAAGCGCAGAGATGGTAGAAAAAGAGCATTTGGAAGTTAGTTAATGAGGTGAATTATATAGAGCGTAAATATTGAATAAGCATGAACCAAAAAGGATGAAGCGCCATTCGCTTCATCCTTTTTGGTTTAAATCAATTAAAACTGAAAGCAAAGATAACTTAATGTTCCAAGCTCATAGCTACGATGAATGACTTTACCTTCAGTATTACTACTTCCCATAGCGATGAAAAGAGGGACAAAATGCTCTGCTCTTGGAACGGCTAATTGTGCGTGAGGGGCAGTTTCCCAATTAAACAACGAATCAATGCGGGATAAATAGAAAATGCAGTGTTTGTCATAATGGAAATAATTTCATATAATACATAGTAAGAATAATGAATACTCATTCATTTTGTAATGGTATATATAAGGGATTTGGGGGCTATCAAAATGGATATACAGGAAAGCTTCGTTACGGCGCTGGATGGATCGGAATTTTATTTACGTAAGTGGCTGCCAGAAAGTGAGCCTCGCGGGATTGTACAGATTGCACATGGCATGGCAGAACATACGGGTGCTTATACAGAATGTGTTCATACCTTACTGCAAGCGGGATATGGTGTTTATGCCCATGATCATAAGGGACATGGGAAAACAGTAAAAAGGGAAGAAGACTATGGGCATTTTGAGCCAGATATTGGTTGGAATCAGGCTGTTTCTGATGTGATTTTTGTGTCAGAATTTATAAGACAAGAGCATACTTGTCCACTTTTTTTATTAGGGCATAGTATGGGTTCCTTCTTATCAAGACGTGCTGTACAACTTCGCGGTGAATTATATGATGGATTTCTTATTTCTGGAACAGGTGGAAACCCAGGTTTTTTAGGGATTATTGGTCATAAAGTGGCAACGATTGAGATGAAAATCCGCGGGGCAAAAACGAAAAGTCCGATGTTAAACTTTTTATCATTTGGGAATTTTAACTCGCATTTTAAACCAAATCGTACAAAGTTTGACTGGTTATCTTCAGATACAAATCAAGTTGATAGGTATATAGAAGATCCATTATGTGGTTTTATTTGTTCAACAAGCTTTTACCGTGAATTATTTCATGGGGTGCTTGAGGTAAATAAACTAGAGGAATATAAGAAAACGCCAAAAGACTTGTCAATACATATTTTTTCCGGAGATCGTGATCCGGTTGGAGGTATGGGAAAAGGTGTAAAAGAAGTGCACGATATGTATAAAAAGTGCGGTGTGAAAGATGTAACACTTCGTTTATATGAAAATGGGAGACATGAAATGTTTCATGAAGTGAATAGGGATGAAGTATGCCAAGATTTGATCTTTTGGTTAAATGAACATACTGAATAAGAAGAAACCTCACTTTTGTTGAAGTGAGGTTTCTTTTTTAGAAATTAGAGAGCGCTATTTCATAACCAGTAATTGAGAAGACTAATTTCAATTAAAAGAATTTTATTCAAACGAAAGGGATCATAATTTTTTGATTTCTACAGGAGGTGCTGGGATTTTTGGCTAATTATTATAAATGAGTAGTTTAAATGTAAATACAAGTTTAAGAGGGGATAATTGATGATAATTAGAGAAGCCTTATTAAAAGAAACAAATGAACTCAGTGAACTAGCACTCAGTTCAAAAGCAACTTGGGATTACAGCGAAGAATTTATTCAAGCATGCAAGGAAGATTTAACAATTACAGAAGCGTATATGAAAAACAACTACGTATACGTTTTAGAAAATGAAGGAGTAAAAATTGGTTTTTTCTCATTTCTACGTACAGAAGAGGATGCTCTTGATTTTCTATACTTACATCCAAATTATAAGGGGAAAGGTTATGGGAAAGTTGTATGGAAAGGCGTTGTAGAAAAAGCGGCTGAATTAGGGATTAAGCGTTTTACAATTGATAGTGATCCAAATGCAAAAGGATATTATATGAAAATGGGAGCAAAGTTAATTTGGGAGACACCTTCGACTGTTTTTAACAATCGGACTTTACCACTTTTACAGTATGATGTATAAAACGTTTGATACATAGGAGATGCTAAGATGGATAATTTAGAAATTGAACAGATACATAAGATTTTAACGAAATCTTGGTCACTTGAAACAAGCTCAAAATGGACGAAAGAAAATCCAGCAAAAGGACAATGTGGTGTAACAGCACTTGTTATACATGATTTATTTGGTGGGGAAATAAAGAAGACGCAAGTTGAGGAGGCTTGGCACTTTTACAATATGATAAACGGTAAGCGATATGATTTTACAGCATCACAATTTTTGACCGAGATAATTTATATGGATATTCCTTCTAGTAGAGAAGAAGCATTTGCAGACACGAATGAAAGGCAATATAGTGTTTTAAAACAAAACGTATATATCTTCACAGTGGAATCTATATAAATCCATTTTAATTTTTTAGCATATAAGTCGCTGCGATGCATGGCCAGATGCTCTCGTCCACCTGAAAAGAAAGGGGTTTTTATGTCGTTTTTTCAACTTGTATTTATATAATTATTTTTTGACTCTTTCTTTCTAATAAGTTACTATAGTGGTAGTAACTTATTAGAAAGAACTTCATAGAGTCGAGAGGGGAAATACTTTTGAAAACAGCTTATGTAAGCGCTACGATTGTAACGCTAAATGAAAAGAATGAAGTGTTTGAAAACGGATATATCATTGTAGAAGATGATAAGATTATAGAAGTGGGAAATGGTGAATTTTCTAATCAAGATCAAGTGGATGAAGTTATAGATTTGAAAGGAAAGTGGCTATTGCCAGGTCTTGTGAATACACATACACATGTTGTGATGAGTCTGTTGCGTGGCATTGGCGATGATATGTTATTACAGCCATGGCTTGAAACGAAAATTTGGCCGCTTGAAAGTCAATTTACTTCAGAACTGGCGGTTGCTAGTACAGAACTTGGTTTATTAGAAATGGTGAAAAGTGGAACGACAACATTTTCTGATATGTTTAATCCAATTGGTATCGATCAGGATGCGATTATGGAAGCGGTTCGTAATAGTGGAATGCGCGCAGCGGTTTCAAGAACTTTATTCAGCTTTGGAACGAAAGAGGACGAAAAAAAAGCAATTCAAGATGCAGAGAAATATGTAAAACGATATTACAGTGAAAGTGGCATGCTAACAACGATGGTTGCTCCTCATAGCCCATATGCATGCTCTACAGAAATGTTAGAAGAGTGTGCGAGAATCGCAGTAGAGAACCATACAATGGTTCACATTCATCTTTCAGAAACAGAGCGTGAAGTACGTGATATTGAAACGCAATATGGCAAACGTCCAGTAGCGTATGTAGCGAGCTGTGGTTTATTTAAGAGACCGACGGTTATTGCTCATGGCGTTGTGTTAAATGAAAATGAACGCGCCTTCTTAGCAGAACATGATGTTCGTGTTGCTCATAATCCTAATAGTAACTTAAAATTGGGATCTGGTATAGCGGATGTTAAGGCAATGTTAGAAGCAGGAATCAAAGTCGGTATTGCCACAGACAGCGTTGCATCTAACAATAACTTAGATATGTTTGAAGAGCTACGCGTTGCAACTTTACTACAAAAAGGTATCTATAAAGATGCAACTGCATTACCTGTTGAAACAGCTCTTCCGCTCGCGACAAAAGGAGCAGCAGAAGTCATTGGAATGAAACAAACAGGTTCCATTGAGGTAGGAAAGTGTGCCGACTTTATTACGATTGATCCATCGGATAAGCCACATTTACAGCCAGCAGAAGAAGTAGTATCACATCTTGTGTATGCAGCGAGTGGAAAAGATGTATCTGATGTTGTGATTAACGGGAAGCAAATCGTGTGGAACGGTGAATGTAAAACATTAGATGAAGAACGAATTATTTTTGAGGCGAGTCGTTATAAACGAGGACTGAAGATGTAGTTAAAATAGAGAAATTGATGAAGGACGCTATCCTTTTTAGTGAATATAAGAGGGAGAGCGTTTTTTTATTTAGAATGAATAAATATTCCATAGAATGTCACGACTTTATAATCCTCTTTCTGCTATAATAAATAGCGTTTCATAATACTATTTGAATTTAAGGAGAAAAATTCATGAAGCAGAAAAAGTACCGCGTATTAGTAAGTACACTTGTTATATCTTTGATTTTATCGGCCTGTAGTAGTAAAGCGAATAAAAGTGATAAAGAAGGCCAAAAACAAGCGTTAAACGTAACAATATCAGAAGAAATTCCTTCTCTTGATACAGCGAAAGCGATGGACGGTACATCATCACATGTGATGCAAAATATATTTGAGGGATTATATGTACTGGATAATCAAGATAATCCCATCCCTGGTGTGGCGAAGTCATTTGAGAGAAGTGAGGATGGGAAAAAATATACATTTCATTTGCGTAAAGATGCAAAATGGTCAAATGGAGAATCGGTAACAGCACATGATTTTACTTTTTCTTGGAAACGGACATTGGCTCCTGAAACAGCATCTCAATATGCGTACATGCTATTTTATATAAAAAATGCAAAAGAAATCAATAAAGGTGCAGTGGCTAGTGACCAACTAGGAGTAAAGGCATTAGATGATTATACACTTGAAGTACAGTTAGAACAGCCTGTTCCATATTTCCTACAATTATTAGCTCTGCCGCTTTATTTACCACAGCATGAATCATTTGTGAAACAACAAGGAAATCGTTATGGATTAGAGCCAGATCATCTTATATACAATGGACCGTTTGTGTTAGACAAATGGAAGCATGAACAAGAATTTCAATTAAAGAAAAATGATACATATTGGGATAAAGAGAAAGTGAAGCTAGATGAAATAAACTTTCATGTTGTAAAGGATACAATGACAGCTGTCAATCTATATGAATCTGGTAGTCTTGATCGTGTGCCCATTAATTCTACATTTGTAGATCAATATAAAAATAGCAAAGAATTCCATGTGTTAAGTGCTCCTGCTATAGCCATGCTGCGATTTAATGAAAGCAATGTTTCACTAGCAAATAAAAAAATTCGTCAAGCTATTTCTTTAGCACTGAATAAAGAGGAATTTGTAAATCACTTTATAAACAACGGTGCAACTCCTGCGGAAGGCCTGATTCCAACAGGATATAAAAATGAAGCAACCGGGAAAGATTTTCGAAAGGAAAATGGAAGTATTGCTGTATATGATTTGCAAAAAGCAAAAAAACTTTGGGAAGAAGCTAAAAAAGAGCTTGGCAAAGAAAATATTACAATAGAGTTCCTGACATTTGAACAAGATAACGCAAAACGTATGGCTGAGTATATAAAAGGAGATTTAGAAAAGCAGTTACAAGGTTTAACATTACAGATCAAACAGCAACCATTCAAGCAAAAATTACAGCTAGAACAAACAGGACAATATGATATTTCTATGGTAGTATGGGGGCCAGATTATAAAGATCCGATAAATTACTTAGAATTATTTACGACAGATAATCCGAATAATAAGATGGGGTACTCGAACTCTGATTATGATGATCTTATAAAGAAAGCAAAATATGATATTGTACTAGATCAACAGAAAAGATGGAAAGCCTTACAAGAGGCCGAGCGATTAGTCTTAGAAGATGCTGCAGTTGCCCCGCTTTATCACGCTGGTTCAGCATATTTACAAAAAGAGTATGTAAAAGGAATTGAGACGCATCAATTTGGTGGCGTATTTACGTATAAACATGCTTTTATAAGCAAAAAATAATAATCTATAAAAAAAGAGCGAATTGCTTAGGGCATTAGCTCTTTTTCTATGGATTTTAGAATTATTTTAAACAAATCTAGAAAAGCTTTTGATAGGAGAGATTGCATTTAAGTTTGAAAATTATATTGTTAATGAAAGGAATTGTGTATGCCTTCTATTAAATAGATTTTAGTAAAGAATAAACATATGTATCATGTGGAACATCATTTTGATACATATAATTTTTCAGAACTCCCTCTTTTTTAAATCCTAGTTTTGTTAACAAGTGATTTGAGGATTCATTTTCAAGAAAAACAACTGCTCCGATACGTGTTAAATTAAGATTATTAAAACCATATGATATAACTGTAGAAACTGCTTCAGTAGCATAGCCATTTCCCCATTGCTCAGGGAAAAGTGCATAACTTATGTTAGCTCTTCTATGTTCTGAAGACCAATCGTGAAAACCAATTGTTCCAATAATGCTTTTCGTCTCCTTTAATTCAATTCCCCATTTCACGCCATGTTTTTCATTGTAACTTTCTGCAAAATTTTTAATGACTTGTTTTACCTGATCTATACTTTTTAATGGGCTTTGACCATAGTAACGTAATACATCTGGGTTAGAAAAGCAATTTAATAGACTTTGTGCATCGGATTCTGTAAGTTCTCTCAAAATTAGCCGTTCTGTTTCTAATATAGGGAACATTCTCTCACTCCTTTTATATAAATTCCATTTTAATTTTTCAACATCTAAATCCCTGCTATACAGAATAAAAAGTAACTTACACTCGTGTGCTCTTTCTGTTTTTACTTCGCATGTGGCAGAAAAAGGCCCTGATCGCTTCTATGCATGGCCGGATGCTCTCTCCCACTTAAAAAGAGAGGTTTTATGTCGGTTTTTTAATTGATGTATATATAGTATAAAACTAGATATTTATTAGTTTATATTAAAATTAGAAAATATCAAATTTTAAAAAATGACTTAGAGTGATAATAAAAAACATCAAGACGTTTTTTAATCGATCTTTGTATAAGTGGTTCCATTGTATGTTGACGTACATTTTCATTTTGATTGTAAGTAAAACAAGATTAAAAGTGTGCTGAAAATAATTATAAGAATAATTTGGAAATCTAATTAAAAAGAAATAATGATTCTCTTTTACCACATGTTAATATAGTTGTGTGGAATATATTTCAAATAACATTGAAGAGGATGGACTATGAAACAACAATCTATATTAATCGTAGATGATGACGCAGATATTGTTCAATTCATTGAGGTGCAGTTGAAACAAGAAGGGTTTAAAGTCTTAAGAGCTTATAATGGAGAAGAGGCATTGTGTATATTGGATACGAATGACATTCAGTTGGTCATTCTTGATATTATGATGCCCGGAATGGATGGAATTGAAGTATGTAGAAAAACTAGGAAAAAATATAACATCCCGGTTATTTTCCTAAGTGCAAAATCATCGGATATAGACAAAGTCATTGGATTAAGTACAGGGGCAGATGATTACATTGTAAAACCATTTAGTATGATTGAGCTCGTGGCACGGGTGAAAGCACAATTAAGAAGGTATACATATTTCAACCAAGTTCCAAGTCAATTACATGAAAAGAAAATTCAAATTAAAGGATTAGAAATAGATCAACTATCTAGAAAGGTAACAATATATGGAAAGTTAATTAATCTTACAAAAACGGAATATGATATATTGCATCTGATGGCAAAACATCGAAATCGAGTATTTACATTAGAAGAAATATTTGAAAGTGTGTGGGGAGAAACTTCCTATGAAAGTAATAATACTGTCATGGTTCATATTGCAAGATTAAGAAATAAGATAGAAGAAAATCCAAAGGAATCAAAAATTATACAAAATGTTTGGGGAGTCGGATACAAAATTGAGGATTAAATTATTGCAAGGGATTAGAATGAAATTTTTTCTTGCTTTTATATGTAGCATTTTATTCACTACCATATGCATTATACTATTTCAAAGTTTGGCTGGAAGTATATATGCAGATGTTGCTAGGTACGAAGAAGAATATTCCTTTATCTATTTTGTTATTTTTCTTATTTTAACTTCATTCTTTTTCTTATTATTGTCAAAGAGTACAGTAAAACGAATAGAACAAATCAATCATAGTGTGAAACAGATAAGCAAAGGTAATTTAGAAGTACATATACCTGTTTTGAAAAGTGATGAGATTGGAGAATTAGCAACGAATATTAATGGAATGGCTGAAAGTTTAAAGGAATCGATTGAGAAAGAAAAACGATCACAAGAAATGAAAAATGAAATGATTCATAATATCTCCCATGATTTACGAACACCTGTAACATCTTTAATAGGCTATGTTGATTTAGTAGAAAGTAAGCTTCATTCAAATGTAGAGGAATGCAATCAATATGTAGCAGTATTAAAGCGGAAAAGTTATGAGTTAAAGGATCAAATAGATGATTTACTGGAATATTGTCATATAAACTACAAGGAAATTCAGTTACATAAAGAGATAATAGGAGTTAAAGCATTAATAGAACAAATTATGATTGATTTTGTACCACAATTAGATAAAGCAAAGCTGCACTTTGAGATTGAGTGTAAACAAAATTTGCAAATTGAAGCGGACATAAGCTTAATAGTGAGATTAATGCAAAATGTAATTAGTAATAGTATTTTGTATGGAAAACCCGGAAAGAAAATTACCATTCAGATTCAACAGAAAAAAATGAATGTCGAAATAAAAATTAAAAACTATGGACAATGTATCTCAAAAGAAGATCTTCCATATATATTTGAAAAATTTTATCGTGGAGAAAAATCAAGGAATGCTCATACTGGTGGAAAAGGAATGGGGCTGGCTATTGCTAAAAGTATTGCCCAGCTTCATAAAGGGGATATAACGGTATGTAGTAGCAATGACGAAACAACATTCGCGATCCTTTTACCAGAATATAAAGAAGAATTGTAAGAAAGTCGTAAGTATTTCTTTCATATGTCTTAAAATTTGTTTTGTATCATAACGAATGAAGATATAGAAACGGAGGATATAGCATGTGGAAGAAAATAACTCTTACAATTTTATTTGTAGTTTTGTTTATAGGATGGAGTTCAATTTATTTAGCTAGGGGTATAGTATCAATCATCGCTTGGTGGGGAGTACAAGTTTTTAGTGTTTTTTCTATCATTATCCTAACCATTTCAGTTATTGTAATTACACGAAATTTATTTTCTAGAAGGCGTTTACATAAAACAATTATTTTTATTTTTGTTTTATCCATAGTTGGAGCTTGGCCAGCATGTTGGTTTGCCGGGATAGGGCAAATTGCTTATCCAGCAGATGTTCATTCGGCAACCCCGAAAGCAATGGTTCGTCTTCCGTTGAATCAAGTCGCGTTAGTCGGATGGGGAGGCGATCGAATCGAAACAAACTATGCTCACGCCATGGTGCCCAATGAACTCTGGGCATATGATCTTCTTGTTCCTCCGGCTGGGATCAAAAGCTTAAAGCTAGAAGACTACGGTATATATGGAGCGGAGGTAGTCGCTCCGGCTTCTGGAACGGTTGTATCCATCAATAATGATGAACCTGACTTGAAACCAGGAACGGATGACTTTGATTCTATGGCTGGCAATCACATATACTTACGCTTAGATGAAACAGGAACATATCTTATTCTTGCACATTTGAAGAAAGGATCGGTACGAGTGAAGGCGGGACAACATATAACAGAAGGAGAAATCCTTGCCCAAGTTGGCAACTCAGGAAGTTCCAGTGAGCCCCATTTGCATATTCATCATCAGCGGCAAAATCCATCCGAGACGAGCATGTTTCTTTCGGAAGGCTTGCCATTATATTTTCGGGATATTGATGGGCCGGCTATGCCAACTGGTGGCGTTCGTATGGAGAATGGAAATGAGGTACCGATAGGAGATGTTGTTTCACCTTTATAATGAAAATTCCCCTCTGCATTTCAAGCAGAGGGGAATTTTCATTAACCAACAAATGTTTGATACAGTAAGAAAATATTTAAAGCGATAACTAGTGCAGCAATTAACCAGGCAATTACGTTTGTAATAGCGTGATTAGCTAGTGAGCCCATAATTTTTTTACTACTTGTAAACATAATAAGTGGTACTAATGCAAAAGCGATACCAAATGATAATACAACTTGACTCATGACAAGAGCATAAGTTGGATTCACTCCTAAAGCGATAATAACAAGGGGTGGAATCATTGTCACGAATCGTCGTAAGTATAAAGGAATATGCATTCGAATAAAACCTTGCATGATAATATCACCAGACATTGTTCCGACAGAAGAACTAGATAAACCAGCAGCTAACAATCCGACTCCGAAAAGGCTGGCAGATACAGGACCAACTAAAGTACTAAATTCTCTAAAGGCAACATCTAAATCTTCAACATGTAATCCGTTTTTGAAGAACAAGGCAGCAGCTACAATTAACATACTTGCATTAATTGCTCCAGCAATCACCATTGCTATAATGATATCAATGAATTCAAAGCGGAAGATCTTTTTGCGTTGTTCCTCTGTTGTTCCTACCACGCGGCGCTGCGTTAAAGCAGAATGTAAATAAATCGCATGTGGCATTACAGTTGCACCTAAAATTCCAGCGGCAAGTAAAATGCTATCTATACCTTGGAATTTAGGAATAAATAGTCCTGCAAGAAGAGGGCTTAGCTCTGGTTTTGCATAAAATACTTGTACACCAAATGCTATAACAACAATAAAGATCATCCCTGTAATAATAGCTTCTAATGGACGGAAGCCTCTGCGCTGAAATTCAAGTATAATGAATGATCCAACTGCAGTAAGTAAAGCAGCGGGCAACATTGGAATGCCGAAAAGTAAATATAGCCCTAAAGCGGCTCCGATAAATTCAGCTAAATCAGTAGCCATTATAACGAGTTCACCTTGTATCCATAAACCAATTGAAACGGGTTTTGGAAAATGCTCGCGAGCGACTTCGGGAAGGTTTTTACCAGTAGCAATCCCTAATTTCGCTGATAGAGACTGAATTAAAACAGCCATTAAATTGGAAGCGAGAATCACCCAAAGT
Organism: Bacillus sp. NPDC094106; assembly: GCF_044764345.1. Taxonomy (NCBI): domain Bacteria; kingdom Bacillati; phylum Bacillota; class Bacilli; order Caryophanales; family Bacillaceae; genus Bacillus; species Bacillus sp. NPDC094106. The sequence continues at coordinate 82,179 of NZ_JBIWHY010000016.1, forward strand.
AATAAATAACCGTATTGTGATCCAGCTGCAATATTTGTAGCAAAGTTCCCAGGATCAATATAAGCAACGGAAGCAATAAAAGCAGGTCCTAAAAAGGGTAATAATCTTTTTAGTCCTTTTGTTTCACCACTTAAAGCGAGGTGGGCAGATTGAACCGTTGTACTTTGAGAAGGGACTTGTGCATCGTTTGTTATATCTTTATTCATAGTAGTATTCCCCTTTAGTTTCTTAGCTTGCTGCAATTATTGTATGTATTCTTACTAGTTATTTCAATACATTTAGATATTTTTATTTGAACATAAATGTTTCCTTAATGCAAATTATATGAATGTATACAATAAAAGGTATCCAAAATTGAGGAATAGATAATTATTTAACAAAAATGAATAAAACAGCCAGTATGCAGTTGTAATTTTTAGGAATTTAGGTAGATAAAGCGAGTTAGTCGATAATATGAATTATATAAATCCATTTTAATTTTTCGACATCTAGATCCCTGCGATGCAGAATAAACAGTAACCTACACTCGTTTGCTCTTTCTGTTTTTACTTCGCATGTGGCAGAAAAAGGCCCTGACCGTTTCTATGCATGGTCAGATGTTCTCTTCCACCTCAAAAGAGGGGTTTTATGTCGGTTTTTTAATTGATGTATATATAGAAAAGAGCATGTTTTTCGATTATAAAATAGGAAAAGCATATTAATTGCTGGAAACCAATTTGTATGTTATATAATATATTGGGATTACATCACAGCCGTAGTGGATTGTGATGTAATCTCATTTTCATTTGTGTTAACTTACAGGAAAACATTATAAATAGGAGAAATTGACTTGAACAATAGTTAGCATATCTTTTCTTATTCTTATATGTTCCGATATGATCGTTAACTTATACATGATGTTAAAATATCGAATTAGATAGGTGGTAAAAATAAAATGTCAAATACGAAACCGTACAGAGTGTTACTGTACTACATGTACACTACAATTGAGAATCCTGAAGAATTTGCTGCTCAGCATCTAGAATTTTGTAATTCACTTGAGTTAAAAGGAAGAATTCTTGTAGCAGAAGAGGGAATTAACGGGACTGCTTCAGGTACTGCCCAGCAAACAGAGAAATATATGGAAACAATGAAGAATGATCCGCGTTTTGCTGGAATCGTTTTTAAAGTAGATGAGGCAGATGGACATGCATTTAAAAAAATGCACGTGCGTCCTCGTAAAGAGCTTGTTACACTTCGATTACATGATGATATTAATCCGAAAGAAACAACAGGAAAGTATTTAGAACCAAAAGAGTTTTATGAAGCAATGCAACAAGAAAATACGATTGTAATCGATGCAAGAAATGACTATGAATTTGATTTAGGGCATTTTAGAGGTGCGATTAAACCTGATATTAAATCATTCCGTGAATTACCTGACTGGATTGATGAAAATAAGGAAATGTTTGAAGGTAAAAAGATTTTAACGTATTGTACAGGTGGTATTCGTTGTGAGAAGTTTTCAGGCTGGTTAGTTCGAGAAGGTTTTGAAGATGTAAGTCAGCTTCATGGCGGAATTGTAACGTACGGAAAAGATTCTGAAGTGCAAGGTGAACTATGGGATGGACAATGTTATGTATTCGATGAGCGAATTACGGTTCCTGTGAATCAAAAAGAACATGTTATTGTTGGTAAAGATCACTTTACAAACGAACCTTGCGAACGCTATGTGAATTGTGCAAATCCAGAATGTAACAAAAAAATCTTATGCTCAGAAGAAAATGAACACAAATATTTACGTGCATGCTCACACGAATGCCGTGTACACCCGCGCAATCGTTATGTAAAAGAACATGAATTAACAGAAGAACAAGTGGCTATTGCATTAGAAAAAATTGAAGCAGAAAATCAAGTGAAATTAGGATAATCGTTCACTTTAATAAAAAACGGATCTTATCGTAAACGAGGGGATCCGTTTTTTTTATTTCCATTTAGATAATAAAAAAGATTGCACATTGCTTGTTTGAAACAGCTTGTTTATATAGTTTTTGAATTTCTAAAAAGTAACTATAGGTATATTCTAATATTTCATTCGGATCATCATCTTCAACAAGTGGATAAAGTTGTTCATCCATTAAATCTTGAAAGTTGAACATGTTATTGAAATCAGATGCACTTAAATCTTTTATTGCCAAATAAACTTCTTCGACTTCACTAGCTGTAAGGTAAAACGTACCGAGAGAATCGTTATCTATGATGGAATCATTAAGAGGTACAACATGTCCAAGTGGTGGTTCGCCTCCGCCAATCTCACCACATAAAATAAAATGAAGTAGTTGCCAGGACTTATCGATATCTAAATCAGATTCTTTAAAATAAATATCTAACTCATTGTTTTTGATTTTACTTAATTCCTCATCTGTAACTAATACATACTGTCCAATCATCCCCATAATAGCCAGCTCCTCTAAAGATTTTGAATTTAGTATATCATATTTATGTAGGGGTTTTTTGGGGGGATAGAAGAGGATTATAACTCATTTATAAGATATGAGAAAATATAGATTACTTCTGGTGAATCAAAACAAGGGAAATGTTTAAATAAAAGAGTAGGCCATAAAAATTTGTGGCCTATTCTTTTTATAATCATTCATTTAGATGTTAAAACGTAATTGTTAAAAGGAGGTTTCTGTGTTGTTTATTCTTGAACATTTGATTTTTATGGTGGGAGTAAAGTTTTCGTATTATTGATATTTGCTAAAAAGAAGCGCGGCTACTTACTCTTGTTATAATCAGATCTTGTTAAACCGTAAACAACAGTATCTTTATATGTATAATATAGTTATGCTATAAGAAAGTAAAATTTTCATGTTTTGAAAGAGGGGAGTTCTATATGCGTATTTTAGTATTAGGAGCTGGAGGAGTCGGAGGATATTTTGGGGGCCGTTTAGTAGAAAAAGGGGAAGATGTTACTTTTCTCGTTCGTAGTCGACGGAAACAACAGCTTGAGAAAAATGGTCTTGTTATTCGTAGCATAAAGGGAGATTTTTCATTTATTCCACAATTAATCACCAAAACTGAATCCGTAGATCCATTCGATTTAATATTATTTTCAACAAAAACTTATCATTTAGAAGAAGCAATAAACGATTTGAAGCCATTTGTTGGTGAGAAGACAATTATTATACCACTACTAAATGGTATAGCCCATCTATCTGCATTACAAAGGGTATTTGGCGAGGATAAAGTTATTGGAGGTTTGTGTTTTATCGAAACAACATTAAACGATGAGGGAAATGTTGTTCAAACTAGCTCTACTGACCGACTTGTATTTGGGGAAATTAAACATCTACATACAGAGCGAATACAAGGGATTACCGATACATTAAAGGGTACAAAAGCAAGCTTTGTTTTGAGTAATCATATCGTGCAAGATATGTGGCATAAATATTTATTTATTACTGTTATGTCAGGTGTGACTACGCTAATGCGAGCGCCAATAGGACCGATTCGTGAAAGTGATGGGGGCCGTGACTTGATTCGGAACTTACTTGAAGAAGCAGCGCAGATTATGACAGCATCTGGAGCCCCAATTCAGGATAATATTGTTGACGAACATATGAAGACGATTGAGAAGATTTCATATGATATGAAATCTTCTATGCAGCGGGATATGGAAAAAGGTTCATCTATCGAAGTAGAGTATTTACAAGGATATTTATTGGAATTAGCAAAACAATTTCATATAGATGCACCATTGTTAAAGATTGTTTATCAAAATTTAAAAATTTACGAAGAATAAAGGTGTTTAAAATTGAAAGTCGATATTATAAAATAGTATCGGCTTTTTCAAATTAACTTAAAGATATAGCAATAATTCCTATCCGTTTAAAGGAAAGTTTGGAGGAATGAAATGCATCGACTAAATCTTAAGAAATTTGAAGGAACAGACTTTAAGGAGTACTTTCAACTAGTTGACCTGAAAATTTGTCAGAAAAAAATACCTTTAAATATATCATTCTTCTTAGGCGAACTTGATCGGATACATTATGTTCATTCATAAAGTACTATCCTATATAATCATCACAATTTTTCTATTTCAAAAAAATTAGGCTATTGTTAAAAAGTTTTTATTTACTTTTTTTAAATAAGGGAGTATGATAATCGACAGTTTCAAATTTCTAAATCGCTGAAACCTGATGGTATGGGGGAACCGTTTTTGTGGATTGATACATAATCCAAGGGGTGAATCCTTGCAAGGTAGGGCTACTCAATGGCCCGAATCCGACAGCTAACCTCATAAGCGTTATATGAGAAGGAAGGTGGAGCTTGTGCGACAAAAAAATTGATGTCTACAAGTTTATTTGTTATGAACTTGTAGACATTTTTTTATTTTTGGAAAACCTGTCTTTTATTAAGGGTTTTATTTAACTAACAGAGAAATAAGCGCATAAAATTATTGGAGAGTGAAGGTCAGTGGTTTCTTCCATAAAAAGATTCTTAATCGGTCGGCCATTAAAATCAACCGAATTAGGAGAGCAAAAACTTAACAAAACGAAAGCATTAGCTATTCTTTCTTCTGATGCTTTATCATCAGTTGCATATGGTCCAGAGCAAATATTGATTGCTCTAACTACAGTCGGCACGTTAGCATATTGGTATTCCATTCCGATTGCAGTTGGAGTGTTAGTTCTGTTAACGGCTCTTATTCTGTCTTATAGGCAAATCATCTTTGCATATCCTCACGGCGGAGGAGCGTATGTGGTATCAAAAGAAAATTTAGGTGTCAATCCGGGATTAATAGCTGGAGGCTCCTTGTTAGTAGACTATATTTTAACTGTGGCCGTAAGTGTATCTGCGGGTACGGATGCACTTACATCTGCTTTTCCTAGTCTACATGCTCATAATGTGGTTATTGCCATCATATTTGTGTTATTTATTACAATCTTGAACTTACGAGGTGTAACGGAATCAGCTTCTGTTTTAGCTTATCCGGTATATTTATTTGTTTTAGCATTATTTATATTAATCGGTGTAGGTATATATAACATTGCAACAGGTGCAGTTCCGTCTCATTTACATACGCCAATTGGCACACCAGTAGCAGGAATTAGTTTATTTATACTTTTAAGAGCATTTGCATCAGGTAGTTCTGCTTTGACTGGAGTTGAAGCTATTTCCAATGCAATTCCAAACTTTAAAGATCCCGCTCCTAATAATGCTGCTAAAACGTTACTTGCGATGGGGGCCTTACTTGCGTTGCTATTTTCGGGGATCGTATATTTAGCTTATTATTATGGCATTGCTCCTAGTCAAGAGGTAACAGTTGTCTCACAAATTGCTGAAGAAACATTTGGACGGCATTTTATGTATTTCTTTATTCAAGGAACAACAGCAGTGATATTAATCCTTGCTGCTAACACTGGCTATTCTGCTTTCCCTTTACTGGCAGTTAATCTTGCAAAAGATAAATTCATACCAAGAATGTTTACAGTTAGGGGAGACCGATTAGGGTATTCTAATGGAATTATCATACTTGGGATTGCTTCAATTATTTTAATTATTGCTTTCCAAGGGCAAACAGAACATCTTATTCCACTTTATGCAGTAGGCGTGTTTATCCCATTTACGTTGTCCCAGTCTGGAATGGTAGTTAAATGGATTCGTGAAAAGCCTCAAGGATGGATTTTAAAATTAACGATCAATTTAACGGGTGCTATTATTAGTTTTATAGTTATGAGTATGTTCTTTTTAACTAAATTCTCACAAGTTTGGACAGTCTTGATTTTCCTACCTATCATTATTTTTGTGTTTCACCGAATTAGAAAGCATTATGAAGCGATAGGAGACCAATTAAGTCTTACAACTTGTGAGCCAATTATTCCAATTGAAGGGAATGTAATACTTGTACCAGTGGCTGGTATGACTCATGTAGTAGAGAACTCATTAAATTACGCTAAATCTCTTTCACCAGATCAAATCATTGCTGTTTACGTTTCTTTTGAAAGAGAAGATGAGAAGAAATTTGAAGAAAAATGGAAGAAATGGCAGCCTGATGTTAGATTAGCGACACTGCACTCTCATTATAGAAGTATTATTCAGCCATTAACTAAATTTATTGATACAGTTCAATACAAAGCAAGTGAATCAAATTATCGGGTTACTGTAGTAATACCGCAATTTATTCCTAAGAAGGGTTGGCATAATATTCTTCATAACCAGTCTAGCTTATTGATTCGTGCATTCTTGCTTTATAAGAGAAATGTAGTTATTACAACTGTACCTTACCATTTGAAAAAATAAAGATTAATAGATTTCTAAGGTAGCTTTACGTGGATAAAGCTGCCTTTTCTTATATGTGAGGAATAGAAATGTTCTCTATTCATTTAGATGGTCGAATTTTCTAGAATAAAGCTGTATAATGCTTGTAAGTACAATGTATGTGATAAAAGGGAAATAATAGGAAAGGATATGTAATGAGTTACTATGGATAAAGAGAAACAACAATTAAGTGTTGAAGTTGCGAGATTATACTATCAATCGGATTATAGCCAACAAGAAATTGCTAATAAGCTGAATATTTCGAGGCCAACTATCTCGAGGTTGTTAAAATACGCAAAAGAAAAGGGATTTGTTCAAATTCATATAGCAGATCCATTTGCTGATTTAGATAATGTCGGAAACCTGCTTAAAGAAAAATATAATTTGTTAGAGGCGCATGTCGTGTTTTCTCCGGTACCAGAGTATGCGACGATTACGGAATATATTAGTAAATATGCTGCTGAGTATATGGAGAAAACTGTTACAAATGGTGATACCGTCGGGGTGAGCTGGGGAACGACAATGTATGAAATCGCTAGAAAAATTGTACCACAGCATGTAAAAGGAGTGGAGGTTGTCCAATTAAAAGGAGGCATCAGTCATTCAAGTGTAAATACATATGCGAATGAGACAATTGCTTTATTTGCAGATGCTTTTCAAACGACACCGCGAAATTTACCGCTCCCAGTTATATTTGATAATGCAGTGACAAAGGAATTAGTGGAACAGGATAGACATATCCACCATATTATTGCAATGGGAAAACAAGCGAACATTGCAATCTTTACTGTCGGAACTGTTCGAGACGAAGCGTTATTATTCCGATTAGGTTATTTGGATAAGGACGAAATGGATCTATTGAAAAAGCAAGCTGTTGGTGACATTTGTTCACGCTTTTTTGATGGAGACGGCAATATTTGTAGCGAAGAAATTAATCAGCGTACAATTGGAATTGATTTAGAAGAGTTACGATTAAAAAAACGTTCTGTTCTCGTTGCTGGAGGATCTCGAAAAGTGAAGGCAATTGATGGTGCGTTAAGAGGTGGATATGCAAATGTATTAATTATAGATCAGCATACCGCAAAAGAATTGTTACATTATCAAAAAGATTAGAAATAGAAGGCTCTCTCAAAAGTAGTATTTTGAGGGAGCCTTTTAGTTTAAATAAAGAATTCGCTAAAAAAAGATATGAACAAAATTTCAAAAGTATGTTTACATTTGTTCAAGTAAGAGTTAGAATGAAGTTGTTAAAAGATATGAGGAGTGAAGAAAATGAATATTGCAAAGTTAATTGATCATACAGTTTTGAAACCGGATACTAAAAAAGAAGATGTTATGAAAGTTTTAGAAGAAGCAAAGAAATACAATTTCGCTTCTGTTTGTATTAATCCAACATGGGTAAAATTAGCTGCTGAAGAATTAGCAGGACATGATGTGGACGTTTGCACAGTTATTGGATTCCCTTTGGGTGCAAATACGACTGAAACAAAAGTATTTGAAACAAAAGATGTGATCGCAAAAGGTGCAACTGAAGTAGACATGGTAATCAATGTCGGTGCTTTAAAAGATGGAGAAAATGAACTTGTTGAACAGGATATTTATGAAGTTGTACAAGCTGCAAAAGGAAAAGCGCTTGTAAAAGTTATTATTGAAACTTGTTTACTAACGGATGAAGAAAAAGTTCGTGCTTGTGAATTATCTGTAAAAGCTGGTGCTGATTTTGTAAAAACTTCAACGGGATTCTCAACTGGTGGAGCGACTGCTGAAGATATTGCATTAATGCGCAAAACAGTTGGAGAAAATGTTGGTGTGAAAGCATCTGGTGGCATTCGTACACGTGAAGATGCAGAAAAAATGATTAAAGCTGGAGCTTCTAGAATCGGTGCAAGTGCTAGTGTTGCAATTGTATTAAATGATAAAGAAGGCGCTTCAGATAACTATTAATTCATAAAAAGTTGGAAGTAATAGATACACAAATTGTCAAAGAGCATGGTGTATCTATTACTTTAATATTTGAAAAATATGTAAGCGGATACGAAAAAAGGTGGAGTTTTATGAAGTACTTAATAGGTATTATAGGCCTCGTAATTATTTTAGGTATCGCATGGCTTGCTAGTAATAATAGAAGAAAAGTCAAATATCGTCCTATTATAACGATGATTATATTACAGTTCATTTTAGGCTTTGTATTATTAAATACAAGTGTAGGGAACATACTAATAGCTGGAATTGCAGATGGTTTTGGACAATTGTTAAAGTATGCTGGAGATGGTATTAACTTTGTATTTGGCGGTTTGGTAAATCAAAAAGAATTTTCATTCTTTTTAGGGGTATTAATGCCAATTGTATTTATATCAGTCTTAATAGGTATTTTACAGCATATTAAGGTATTGCCGTTTATTGTGAAATACATTGGTTTAGTTTTAAGTAAAGTAAATGGAATGGGTAAACTTGAATCATATAACGCTGTGGCTTCAGCAATTTTAGGACAATCAGAAGTGTTTATTTCTGTTAAGAAGCAGCTAGGTTTACTATCAGAAAGAAGATTATATACACTATGCGCGTCTGCGATGTCGACAGTTTCTATGTCTATAGTTGGATCCTACATGGTGTTATTAAAGCCTCAGTATGTTGTAACCGCTCTAGTATTGAATTTATTTGGAGGGTTTATTATCGCTTCTATTATTAACCCTTATGAGGTTACTGAAGAAGAAGATATGTTAGAAGTACAAGAAGAAGAGAAAAAGAGCTTTTTTGAAGTACTAGGAGAATATATAATAGATGGTTTTAAAGTTGCGATTACAGTAGCTGCTATGCTAATTGGATTCGTTGCTTTAATTGCTTTCATTAATGCTATTTTTAAAGGAGCAATTGGTATCTCATTCCAAGAGATTCTTGGATATGTATTTGCACCATTTGCATTTATTATGGGGGTTCCTTGGCATGAAGCTGTTAATGCCGGTAATATTATGGCGACGAAACTTGTATCAAATGAGTTTGTAGCTATGACAGATTTGGCAAAAGGTAACTTCAATTTTACAGGAAGAACGACTGCTATCATATCAGTGTTCCTTGTTTCATTCGCAAATTTCTCTTCAATCGGAATTATTGCTGGTGCTGTTAAAAGTTTAAATGAAAAACAAGGAAATGTGGTAGCAAGATTTGGTTTAAAACTACTTTTTGGTGCAACTTTAGTAAGCTTCTTATCAGCAACAATAGTTGGATTAATATATTGAGAGTTTAATAAGTTTCCCCTTTACAAATTATATATACATCAATTAAAAAACAACATAACCCCTCTCTTTTTAGGTGGGAGAGAGTATCTGGCCATGCATAGAAGTGGTCAGGGCCTTTTTCTGCCACATGCGAAGTAAAAACAGAAAGAGAAAACGAGTGCAGGTTACTTTTTATTCTGCATAGCAGGGGTTTAGATGTCGAAAAATGAAAATGGATTTATATAAAACAAAAAGGATTGGTGATTAGGATGAGAATGGTAGATATTATTGCGAAAAAACGTGATGGTAAAGAGCTAACAACAGAGGAAATTCGCTTCTTTATTAAAGGATATACAGATGGATCAATACCTGATTATCAAGTGAGTGCATTGGCAATGGCGATCTTTTTCCAAGACATGTCTGATCGTGAACGTGCGGATTTAACGATGACTATGGTTGAGTCTGGGGAAACAATTGATTTATCAGAAATCGAAGGGGTTAAAGTAGATAAACATTCAACTGGCGGTGTTGGTGATACAACAACATTAGTTTTAGGACCATTAGTAGCTGCTTTAGATGTACCAGTTGCAAAAATGTCTGGACGTGGTCTAGGGCATACAGGTGGTACGATTGATAAATTAGAAGCAGTAGAAGGGTTCCATGTTGAGATTACGAAAGAGCAATTTATTGATTTAGTGAATCGTGATAAGGTTGCAGTTATTGGGCAAACAGGAAATTTAACTCCTGCTGACAAAAAAATATATGCACTACGTGATGTTACCGGAACTGTGAATTCGATCCCATTAATCGCAAGTTCGATTATGAGTAAAAAAATTGCAGCTGGTGCTGATGCAATTGTTCTTGATGTTAAGACAGGTGCTGGTGCATTTATGAAAACAGAAGAAGATGCGAAAAAATTAGCACATGCAATGGTACGAATCGGAAATAATGTTGGTCGTCAAACAATGGCCGTTATTTCAGACATGTCCCAACCACTTGGCTTTGCGATTGGTAATGCTCTTGAAGTGAAGGAAGCAATTGATACCCTAAAAGGGGAAGGTCCAGAAGACTTAACAGAGTTGGTACTTGTATTAGGAAGTCAAATGGTTGTACTTGGTAGAAAAGCTGATACATTAGAAGAAGCTCGTGAAATGTTGAAAGAAGTTATGAAGAATGGAAAAGCGATTGAGAAATTTAAAGAGTTCTTACACAATCAAGGTGGAGATAGCTCGATTGTAGATCATCCAGAAAAGTTACCACAAGCAAAGTATGTAATTGATGTGCCAGCTAAAACTTCAGGTGTTGTGTCTAACATTGTGGCAGATGAAATTGGTATTGCTGCAATGCTTTTAGGAGCAGGCCGTGCAACAAAAGAGGATGAAATTGATTTAGCGGTTGGTTTAATGCTACGCAAAAAAGTTGGTGAAGCTGTAAAAGAAGGGGAACCACTTGTTACGATTTATGCAAATCGTGAAAACGTGGAAGATGTAAAAGCTAAAATTTATGAAAACATTTCTATAGCAGAAAAGGCTGAAACTCCTAAATTAATTCATACAATTATAACTGATTAATCATTCATAGGATTGAATTTACTTTGAGGAGGAAATCACATGGATAAAAAAAGATACATTGAAGAAGCGACAAAGATGTTAGAAAAAGCTTATATTCCATATTCTAAATTTCCTGTTGGTGCAGCGTTAGTTACGAAAGAAGGTAAAATCTATACAGGTTGTAATATAGAAAATGCTTCTTACGGTTTATGTAATTGTGCTGAAAGAACAGCTATATTTAAAGCAGTATCAGAAGGGGAGCGGGAGTTTAGTTATTTGGTAATCACGGGTAAAACAGATGGGCCGATTTCACCATGTGGAGCTTGTAGACAAGTCATCGCGGAGTTCTGTGATCCTAAAATGCCAGTGTTATTGACAAACTTAAAAGGTGATGAAAAAGAAGTAACAGTTGAGCAATTGCTGCCAGGTGCATTTTCGATAGAGGATTTAGTCTAGTTATAATCATAAAGATTAAAAATTAACTATGTATATAGGGTCAGCTCTATATACATCAATTAAAAAACCGACATAAAACCCCTCCTTTTAGGTGGGAGAGAGTATCTGGCCATGCATAGAAACGGTCAGGGCCTTTTTCTACCACATGCGAAGTAAAAACAGAACGAGCAACCGAGTGTAGGTACTTTTTATTCTGCATAGCAGGGATGTAGATGTTGAAAAATGAAAATGGATTTATATAATTAAAAAAGCGCATATTTTTTACCTCAATGGTTCATCTTCCTATGCACATTGCGTAGAGAGATGAACCATTTTTCATACTGAAAAAAGTTATGTAAAGCATCATTCTTTTAAAAAATTGTAAAAGCAATAGGTGCTATAAAATTAAAACTAATATTGAGTATTTGTTAGATCCTTCTTACAGGGATAGATATCTATTCTCTTGTTTGTAAGTTATATATTGAATGTGTTGAACATTCGTGCATTCGGAATATTCTAAATTGCGATAATCAGACTATGGGGAGTAGGTAAGTTGATCTAGAATGGCTCGCGCGGATGCCGCTGTACAAGCCATTCTAGATCAAGATGTTTTTTGGAAATGTAATTAATTCATGTTGTTTGATTCATAGTAAGCTTTCATACTAGTTTGTTGCTGTAGTGTTTTTTAGTAAGAGTGTAAATCAAAATTTATCCCGCATTAACGGGCAGTAAGACCCCCACCTCAACATTCAGCGAAAGCAAAGAAATTAGGTGGGGGATCAACTGCCTGTAAAAGCCCGATTGGTTCAACTAATAATCAGTGGGGGGATGAAAGCTCCCACTGATTAAAGTTTCACTTTATAAAATACATACCATTTGTTGTATCCATTTCAAGGACTCGTTAAAATTAAGAATTGTCATTAAGTATCTTATAATTTTTATGATTCACTACTGTTCTATTAAATTCAACAGTCCCCCCATTTACACCTATAATTTCTACTAGTACAGATTCATTATATAGTTTGACTACTGAACCTGTTATTTTTACACTTCCACGTTGAAATAGTATAGTATCTCCTACATTTGCTTTCATAGTACCACCTCAAAAAATAGAAATATTTTCATATTATATATATTAAACCATGTATTGTTGCATTAGTGAATAATTAATTTTATTTATCAAATTGGATTGAAACTGTAAGAACGCAGTGAGACACAAAAGAAGAATGGCACAGTATAATGGGAAAGGCTACTTTCTTCATTTGCAAGAACAATAGGCTTTAATCATACCCCCTTTTTTAGAAAGCAAAAATACAACTTTTTTATGTGAAATTTCCTTTTTACAGTCAGAAAATTTTTCTAGATTAGAAGTGGTGTTATTCATTGAACAAAAGATATAATATGTGCCACATGTATCATGTAATAAGGATTATATAAGCATCCTATTGTGAAGGTGTAAAGATTAAGCGTATAATATTATAGGTCTAAAACATATAGGACGAATTGTGAATGATAAAAATGATAGATATTTTATCATCGCTTATAAAAAATAGATAAAATGAAAGTAACACGGTTTAGATAGGGAGTTATAAAATGAAATTAATTATTGCTGAGAAACCAGATCAAGGTTTGGCCCTTGTTTCTCAATTTAAATATCGCCGAAAAGACGGCTATTTAGAAGTAGAGGCAAATGAGTTATTTCCAAAGGGAGCTTACTGTACATGGGCAATTGGTCATTTGACGCAGTTATGTAATCCTGAACATTATCACGCTGAATGGAAAAAATGGTCACTCGATACATTACCAATGATTCCAGAGCGTTTTCAATTTGAAGTAACAAAATCAAAGTATAAGCAATTTAATGTTGTGAAACAGTTGTTACATAATCCACAAGTGACGGAAATTATTCATGCAGGCGATGCTGGGCGAGAAGGGGAATTAATTGTCCGAAATATTATCAATCTTTGTAACGTGCAAAAACCGATGAAACGTCTTTGGATTTCTTCTTTAACGAAACAAGCTATTTACCAAGGTTTCAAAAACTTACTTGACGAATCAGATACAATCAATACGTATTATGAAGCCTATACAAGATCCTGTGCCGATTGGGTAGTTGGTATGAACGCATCACGTGTATTTAGTATTTTGTTAAAGAAAAAAGGAATGAATGATGTGTTTTCAGCTGGTCGTGTGCAAACGCCGACATTAGCTTTAATTGTAAAACGTGAAAAAGAAATAGAAAACTTTAAATCAGAGCCATTTTGGGAAGTGTTTGCAACCTTTAATATAGAAGGAAAGAAATATGAAGGAAAGTGGGAGAAAGATAATGAATCCCGCTTAAAAGATCCTAATATGGCAAATAAAATTGCAGCATTTTGCCAAAATAAACCGGCTGAAGTAAAAGAAATGAAAACGGAGCGAAAAGAGTTTCAGCCACCGTTTCTATTCAACTTGTCATCATTACAAGCAACGGCAAACAAAGCATTTAAATTTTCACCAAAAAAGACGCTTGATATAACACAGGCTTTATATCAAAAAGGAATTGTTTCCTATCCTCGTTCAGATTCTAACTATGTAACACAAGGAGAAGCGGCAACATTTCCTGATATCTTACAAAAGTTAAGCCAATTTGATGAATATAAAGAGTTATTGCCAGCACCAATTGATTCTATTATGAATAATAAGCGGTATGTAAATGAGAAAAAAGTGACGGATCACTATGCGATTATTCCGACAGAGCAAGTCACAAATCCAAGTAAATTATCTGGCGATGAAAAGAAAATTTACGATATGATTGTGAGAAGACTTATTGCAGCGCATTACGATGTTGCTATTTTTGACTATACAACAATAACAACGCTTGTAGATGAACGTGCTGAATTTGTCTCAAAAGGGAAGCAACAAATTCAAGAAGGTTGGCGTAAAGTTATTTTCCAAGATGATAAAGAAGATGAAACAATTCTTCCAATTGTTGAAGAAGGTGAACAAGGAAAAGTCGTCAAGGTGAAAGTGAAAGAAGGAAAAACACAGCCGCCAAAGCGTTACACAGAAGGACAACTTATTACGCTAATGAAGACCGCTGGGAAGTATTTAGATAATGAAGAACTTGAGAAAGTATTAAAGAAGACAGAAGGTTTAGGGACTGAGGCGACTCGTGCGGGTATCATTACAATGCTGAAAGATCGTAAGTATATTGATGTGAAGAAAAACCAAGTGTACGTAACGGATAAAGGGAAAGTACTAATTACTGCAATTGGTGATAAAATTTTGGCTTCACCTGAAATGACAGCGAAGTGGGAGCAGCGCCTTGCTGAAATTGGAGAAGGTACAGCTTCGCCAGCAACTTTTATGGAACAAACGAAAAAGTTATCAGCGAAAATCATTGAAGATGCGATTGAAATGTCTGAGAAGTGGGATTTTACCGGGTTGCACGTAGAGTCGATTGAACGTAACGGCTCAAAATTCACAACAGGTAAAAAAGTAGGGAAATGCAAAAAATGCGATGGGGATGTTATTGATAAATCGACTTTCTATGGCTGTTCGAACTATAATACAACGCAATGCGATTTCACGATTTCCAAAAAAATACTAGGGAAAACCATTTCACAAAAGAACATGAGCAAGCTATTAAAAGATGAACAGACAGATTTAATCAAGGGCTTTAAAAAGAATGATAAAACATTTGATGCGAAGTTAGAGTGGAAAGAGAATAAAATTAATTTTGTGTTTGAAAAGTGAGAGAAGGTGTTACGTTTAGTCGTAACACCTTTTTCGGTGTTTAAAGGTAAGACGGAAAGTTTATATTGATTCTAGAAAGTTATGAATAGTAAAATTTAGAAACAAGAAGATGCGGGGAACAGAACATAGAGCGTTGTATAAGGAGTCGTTAAGCTTTAATCGTAAAGAAAACAACAATCTTTACAGGGGGGGAAGAGGATTGCGTGATTTTCCGAATTTGAAAGCCTATAAATATTTTCCGTTTCAGCCTGAATTTGAAGTGCAAACAGATTATTATATCGAACATAAAGAAAAAAATATATTCAATCAAACGGTACTACTATTTTATCAATTTCGCTTGAAAAAAGATTTGCTTCATTCTGTTTCAGTTATTCCCGATGGATGTATGGATATATTGTTTTGTTGTAATGAACAGAAGTTTTTTGCCAATATGTGTGGGAGTGTGATTCGTAGTAGGACAATTTGTTTGCATGCGGATAGTGAGTATTTTGGTGTAAGATTTCTTCCTAATCAAGAAATGATTCAGTCAAACTATACAATAAAAGAGATAGTAGATAAAGAAGTACCGTTAATTGATATGTTTTCCATTCATGGTACGGCTGTGGAGAAATTAATATATGCAAAGGGATTTCAAGAAAGGATACGTTTATTTAAAGAATTAATTGGCCATGTAATTTTTACATCTGGTGTTTCGGGGAACGCTATAGGACAAGCATTAAACAAGATTTATGCTTCAAAAGGAAATATAAATATGAATCAGTTAGCAAAAGATATGGGGTATTCGACAAGATATATACGCAAGCAATTTGAAGAATATATCGGGATCTCACCAAAACTATTTAGTAAAATCGTTAGATATCAATCTTCTTTAAATATGTTAATCAAAATGGGGAATTTTACTGTATGGGATGTCATTAATGAAAACGGCTATTATGATCAAGCGCATTTAATAAATGAATTTAAAAATTTTGGCTCCTTAACACCAAATGAATTTGTCGAGAAGTTTTCTGGGAAGCTATATTCTGAGTAAGAGTTAATTAAGTGAAAAATTATCAGAATGTTCCGTTTTTTACAATAAATATAAAGTGCAATTCGATATTATTTTCTTAGTTTTAGATAAAAGTCATTACCAGTCAGTTATAGAACTGTCATGTTATGAGGGGAGGAGATGAGGCGTTCATAATGATGTGTACGCAGACTGTAACTAAGCATAAATATATCAATTGAAACATAAGGTATGTGTTTTTAAAGGTATATATCAGGGAGGGATTACATGGTGAAAGCATATCAGTTATTTATAGGTGGAAAATGGGTAGATGCAGTGTCTGGTAAAACATTTGAATCGATTAATCCTGGTACAGGTAAAGTGAATGCAGTTGTATCAGAAGCTGGTAAGGAAGATGTTGATTTAGCAGTCAAGGCCGCCCGAAATGCCTTTGAATCAGGGGCTTGGTCCGATATGGACCCTAGTGATCGGGGGCGGCTTTTATATCGAGCGGCGCTAAAAATGAGAGATAAGTTAGACTTTCTTGCTGAAGTAGAATCAATGGATAATGGTTTGCCTATTAATGAAACGAAATTTATTGCTATGCCAGCAACGATTGATGTATTAGAGTTTTATGCCGGCTTAGCGAATAAAGTACAGGGAGAAACGTTAACTTCACCAAAAAATCGCTTGAATTACACTTTAAAAGAGCCACTAGGAGTTATTGGAGCTATCGTACCATGGAATTTTCCGCTTATGCTTGCAATGTGGAAGTTGGCACCGGCTTTAGCAGCGGGAAATACAATCGTTATTAAACCAGCGGAACAAACGCCAGTTAGTATTTTAGAATTAGCTAAAATATTTCAAGAAGTCGGTATTCCAGACGGTGTATTAAATGTTATACCTGGTTTTGGAAGTGTGGCTGGTGATGCTTTAGTAGCTCATCCAGGAATTGATAAAATTGCATTTACAGGTTCTACACGTACAGGACAACTCATTATGCAAACAGCTAGCAAAAATTTGAAACCGTTATCATTAGAGCTTGGCGGGAAATCACCGAATATTGTTTTTGAGGATGCGAACTTGGAAGATGCAGTGAATATGTCCGCATTTGGTATTTATTTTGCACAAGGACAAGTATGTGCGGCAGGTTCAAGGTTATTTGTTCAAGAATCGATTTACGATAAATTTATGGACCTGTTTGTAAAAAAAGCACAGTCCATTCGTGTCGGTAATCCTCTTGAAGGAACTACACAAATGGGGCCGCAAGTTTCAGAAAAGCAGCTGCAGCAGATTGAACAATACGTAGCAGCTGGACTTGATGAAGGGGCGAATCTAGTAACAGGTGGTAAGCGATATACAGAAGCTGGTGATGGATATTATTTTACCCCAACCATTTTTGAGAACGTTAGAAACGAAATGACCATCGCTCGTGAGGAAATTTTCGGTCCATTTGTATCAGTTATTCGGTTTAAAGATGAAGCGGATGCGCTTGCTAAGGCAAATGATACGGTGTATGGTCTTGCTTCTGGTGTATGGACAAATGATTTAAAACGTGCTCATCGCATGGCGCGCGGAATAAAGGCAGGAACAGTGTGGGTAAATACGTATAGTTTTTTAGATAGTGCAGCACCATTTGGAGGCACGAAGCAAAGTGGATTTGGTCGGGAATTAGGTGTACAAGCAATGGATATGTATACGCAAACAAAACACGTTTGGGTCGATCTGAATGAAAGAGCTTTAAATTGGTATGGGGGATAAAGAGGGATATCAAAAAAATATATTTGCTATAGCGGGGCAAAATTATATATGTATCATTTGATCAACAAAAAGAGGGGGAAAATGATATGAGTAAAATTGATTGGCAACAAGTAGTTGAATGGGATAAAAAATATATTATGAGAACATTTTCTACACAGGAAGAATATGAGCCAATTCCAATTGCGACTACAGAAGGAGATTACCTCATTTTACCGGATGGTACACGCTTATTAGATTGTTTTAATCAATTATATTGTGTAAATGCTGGTCAAAGAAATGAAAAAATAAATAATGCAATTAAAGATGCATTAGATCGATATGGTTTTTTACAAGATGCTTATACGACAGATTATAAGGCAAAAGCGGCTAAAATGATTATTGAAGATGTACTTGGAAATGAAAGTTGGCCTGGGAAAGTCCGCTTTGTTTCTACTGGGAGCGAAGCGGTGGAGACAGCACTTATGATTGCTAGACTATATAAAAATCGATCACTGGTTATAACGCGAGAGTATGCTTATCATGGCTGGACAAAAGGTTCTTCTTCAGTGACAAGATTAAAAGGGAGCAAAAGCGGTGTCACAGAATCCAATCCAAATTCGCGTCCGCAGCATGTACCAGCTCAAGATAGCGGGTTAGTTGCTGTAGCGCCTGCACCAAATTGCATGCGGTGCTCACTTGGACATAAGTATGGTTCTTGTCAAGATGAGAATGGCGAGTTGGCTTGTGTAAAATATACAAGACGTATGATTGAGAATCAAGGACCTGAACAAGTTGCGGCAATTATTACAGAAGTTACACAAGGAGCAGGCTCTGTTCAGCCGCCAGATGAATATATTCCACAAATTCGTCAAATGACAAAAGAACTTGATATTTTATGGATTGCAGATGAAGTGTTAACAGGGTTTGGTAGAACAGGCGAATGGTTTGCGTACCAACATTATGGAGTGGAACCTGATATTATATCACTCGCTAAAGGGATTTCGAGTTCGGCTATTCCGGCGGGTGCTGTAGTTGTGAGTAAAGAAATTGCAGAGTTTATGGACCAGTACCGATGGGAGACAGTTTCTACGTATTCAGGGCATCCAATTGCTATGGCTGCTGTATGTGCGAATTTAGAATATATAATTGAAGAAAATTTAGTAGAAAAAGCAGCAGCGGCAGGGCGTTATATTAAACAAAGACTACTAGAGTTAAAAGAAAAACATCGATCTATTGGACAAATAGCTGGGTACGGAGTTCTTTGGCTTGTAGAACTTGTCAAGGATGAGAAGATGACACCATTTGTTGAAATAGATAGAAACTTTACTCACGAAGCAGATCCAAGTACTTTTCCCTCTAATATTATCAGATCGAAGGCGATTGAAAAGGGAGTGTTAATTGGTGGGGTAATGCCAAATACACTTCGCTTTGGAACATCACTAAATATAAGTAATGAGGATATTGATAAAGCAATCGATGCGCTTGATTACGCACTTACTCATTTAGAAAGTCAAGTATTACAGGTGAATTGAACATGTGACTAGTGAAAGAGAATAAACAGTGGGCGGCAGTCTTCCCATCTCAAACTTCAGCAAAAGCGAAGAAAATAGATGGGAGATGCGGTCCCATTAGATAGAAGTTTCACTTTATTAGGAGAGGGGAATTTATTATACGAGGTTACATGCTGGCTAACGTCGTGTTGATTCCTGCGGAGGTGTAAAGCGTGGAGATACAAAAATCATTAGAAAATAGTTTGAGTGTACCACATGCATCGGGATTGAAACGGACGTTAAAAATGAGGGATTTAGTTATCTTTGGACTTGGATTTATGGCCCCAGTGGCAGCGATGTCCCTTTTTGGGATTATTACGCTAGTTTCTAAAGGACATTCTGTACTTTCATATTTACTTGGATTTATTGCAATGCTGTTTACTGCGTATAGTTTTGGGAAAATGGTTGAGGCCTTTCCTGTTGCGGGATCAACCTATACATACGCGCAGCGTGCCCTTCATCCAAGAGTTGGTTTTGTAGCGGGATGGGGAATGTTATTAGATTATCTGTTAATCCCTATGCTAACTTACTTAATTAGCGCTAACTTTGCGAATGCTCTTGTGCCAAGTATTCCAATTTGGGCATGGGTTCTTATCTTCGCAATACCGATTACATTTGTGAACTTGATAGGCATTGAAGTGGCAGCAAAGGTAAATTTCATATTAGTTACAGGTATGATCATAGCGGTTTTTGCATTTATTATCACAGCTACCCATTATATTATAACGGGTGATCTAAATATAATTAACTTGAATGCTGTATATAATTCCGAAACGTTTTCGGTAGGAGCAGTGATTAGTGGAGCCGCGATTGTAATCGTTGCTTATTTAGGCTTTGATGCCATCACAACGCTTGCAGAAGAAACAAATGTAAGTGGAAAAAAGATAGGAACGGCGATTATGCTAACGTGTGTTATTCAAACTATATTTTATATTTCTGTGACGTATTTAAGTGTAATCGTGTTAGGAAAATATACATCTATTGATAACCCGGATACTGCATTTTTTCATATCCTCCACGTACTAGTTGGTACTTTTCTTCAAACTTTCATCACACTTATGATTATTGCCTCGGGGGTAGCAAGTGCCTTAGCTAGCCAATCCGCATCCAGTAGATTACTTTTAGGAATGGGCCGAGATAATGTAATACCTAACTCGTTTTTTGGCTATATCCATCCGAAGTTTAAGACTCCAGTTTATAATATTTTATTAATGTCGGTTTTAGGAATAAGCGGTGCACTTTTATTAAATTTACAAATGGTATCAGATCTTGTAGCATTCGGAGGTTTGTTTGGATTTGCTGTTGTTAATTTGTGTGTGATAAACCATTATTTTATAAAAAATAAACAAAAAAATATTTTTAAATATGTCATTGTCCCAATCATTGGTATCGTTGTGTGTGGATATATATTATTTGGACTTTCAATAACAAGTAAAGTGGTAGGCTTTTTCTGGCTTGGTTTTGGTATTGTATATTTGATTGTTCGGTCTGTTATCTCTAAAGATTTTAAAGTAAGGCTTACAAAGGAAACAGATAGAAGCATATGAATGTATCATAAGCAGACCTTATGAAGAAGGTTACTTGACAGCTATCTATATGCCGCTAGAGTCCAACTTAAATACGTTAGCTAAATTTTTATTCAAAATGAAAAGGTGTTACACAAAAACACTCTCTAGAGTAGACACTAAAAAGTCTATCTATAGGGTGTTTTTTACATAGGGAGTAGAAAAGGGTGCACAAATTTTAAAATTTGTATAGTAAATAATTGTTTGGAAAATTTAAAAATAATATTGCAAAATATTATCCTTCGAACTATAATAAACAAAAGAAATATCTAACTATTAAACTAAATATTCAGAATATTTAATTAGTTAAAATTGGAAATGAGATAATTTATTTTGTAATGGGGGTTATATCGTGACGAATAGAGTACCTTTTTCGTTTATAGTAGTTATCGGATTAATGTTATTTGCTCTCTTTTTTGGGGCAGGAAATTTAATTTTTCCAGCAATGCTTGGCCAATCAGCAGGAACGAATGTTTGGTCAGCGAATGCAGGGTTTTTAGTAACTGGAGTTGGTTTGCCATTACTTGGCGTATTAGCATTTGGAATTTCAGGTAAAGAAGATTTGCAATCACTGGCAAGTCGTGTGCATCCTATTTTTGGGCTTGTGTTTACAACGGTTCTGTATTTAGCAATTGGTCCGTTATTTGCAATACCGCGAACAGGTAATGTTTCTTTTGAGATAGGAGTTAAACCTTTCCTATCAGAAAATCCGGGTTCTATGCCTTTAATCATTTTTACAATTATATTCTTTAGCATTACGTGTTTTTTTTCGCTCAATCCTGCGAAAATTGTCGATATTGTTGGAAAAATATTGACACCAATTAAATTAACTTTCATTGGAATTCTAGTACTCGTTGCTTTCATTCATCCAATAGGGGATATGCAAGCACCTGTTGAAACGTATACATCTAACGCGTTCTTTAAAGGATTTCAAGAAGGATACTTAACAATGGACACACTTGCATCTTTCGTATTTGGCATTATCATCATTAATGCAATTAAAGAGAAAGGTGCGAAAACGAAAAAACAGATTATGGTTGTTTGTGCAAAAGCAACAATTATTGCAGCAACAGTATTAGCGATTATTTATTCAGCACTTTCTTATATGGGAGCTTCGAGCGTAGCAAAACTTGGACACTTAGAGAATGGTGGAGAAGTTTTAGCGAAAGTTTCCAATTACTACTTTGGCTCATATGGTGGGATACTATTAGGATTAATGATTACAGTAGCTTGTTTAACGACTAGTGTAGGGCTTGTCTCAGCATGCTCTTCATTTTTCCATAAACTATTTCCAAAGGTATCTTATAAAAAGATCGCTATTATGTTATCTGTTTTTAGTGCAATTGTTGCTAATGTAGGATTAACACAATTAATTGCTATTTCTGTTCCAGTATTAACAGCAATATATCCATTAGCGATTGTATTGATCTTCTTAACATTTTTACATCCATTATTTAAAGGGAGAACGGAAGTTTATCAAGTAAGTTTACTAGTAACGTTTATTATAAGTTTATTTGATGGACTTGGTGCAGCGGGAGTGAATATTCAAGCAGTTAATCAGTTGTTCACTCGAATCCTTCCAATGCATGAAGTAGGACTTGGGTGGATCTTCCCGGCTATTATTGGCGGATTTATTGGATATGGTATTAGTTATTTCCGAATGAAAAATGAAATTCATTCTAGTGCAGCAAGATTAAATAAGTAGTTATATGTGCAAAAAAGTTATAGAATTCGTTTCTATAACTTTTTTGTTATTGTTTAAGTTCTTATCCAAATAAGTCATTAATTGAAATGATACAAAAAATTATATAGAAAGAGTTGACTTATAGCTTTGTTGTAACTATAATGATTACATCTTGGTGATGATCATAAAGAGAATGCATATTTTTCTCTAAGTTGTAACTTATTTTATTACGATTTAGAACGATAAAAGAAGGTAAGGTGTAATAACATGACCGTAAAAATGAAAGTATATTCTGATTTTATATGTCCGTTTTGTTTCTTAGCGAAAGGCCCACTAGATGAAGTGGCTAAAGAGAAAGATGTAGAAATTGAATGGATGCCATTTGAATTGCGTCCAAGTCCATATTCAAAAATCGATCCGTGGCAAGAGTCAGATAAATTAAGTTCTTGGGATTCTTTTATTCTTCCTACTGCGAAAAAGTTAGGAGTTGAGATGCGTTTACCACGTGTTTCTCCTCATCCATATACACATTTTGCGTTTGAGGGATATCAATTTGCGAAGGAACATGGCTTGGAAAACGCTTTTCATCATCGCGTATTTACTGCGTTTTTCCAGGAAGAACAAAATATTGAAGAGATAGATGTACTAACAACATTAGCAGGTGAAGTAGGGCTTCCTGAAATTGAATTTAAAGAAGCTTTAGTAACTCGTAAATATAAGGAGAAACATCAGCAAGCAATCCAACATGCATACGATGAAGCAAATATTATGGCTGTTCCAACTGTAATGATTGGAGAAGAAGTCATTCAAGGGCTTGCTAGTAAGGAAATGTTAGAAAGAGTAATTGATAAAGAAATACAAAAGAGAAAAACAAATTCATTGGATGGCATGCAATGTACGACGGATGGGTATTGCTAATCGATATCTTTAATTGAAAAATCAAACGTATGTGTTTAAGGAAATTATAAAACCTATATACTTGATAGTAGAAAAAGAAGCTATTTTGGCAAATAGCTTCTTTTTTCATGTAAATAAGAGTTAATTGAGAAATTTTAAAAGCCATACAAACTAAACAACGCCATTTTCATTATAGATGGTGTTATTTATGTTTTCTTTTTATTAGCTTTTGCTCCATGGATGGATGTATCAATCGTTGTACCACTCGGTATCGTATGGGGATTACAACCATTTGCAGTAGGACTGACGGCATTTACAGGGAATCTTATTTTGGTTCTATTACTGGGCTTCTTTTTTAAGCAGTTTGCAAAATGGCGAACGGCAAGAAAATTAAAAAAAGGTATAACAACACCTTCTAAAAAGGAAACCAGATCAAGACGAATATGGGAACGATATGGTATTCCGGGTTTAGCTCTGCTAGCTCCAATTCTTGTAGGAACTGATATTGCGGCTGTACTGGCTTTAACATTTGGGTCTTCCAGGACACACGTCATAAGTTGGATGACGGTAAGTCTAGCAGTATGGACAGTCATTTTTGTGGTTGCTTCTATGTATGGGTTTAGCTTTTTAAATATCATTTAAGCTTCCATGAATTTTAAATATAGTGTAGTTCTTTAAGAAATGACTGTACCATAAAGTCAAGATACATTTTGGAAAATAAACTAGTGAAAAAAGATATTTCGTTCATTTTCTGTAATAGCATAAAGTGGTAATTTCAGTTGAGAGGAGAGGTAACTCATGAAAAATCGAATTGAAACATTCAAGGGATTAAAGCATTTTCGGCTGACACTACATTTAAGAATGATAATAAGTAATGGTAGGAGTATGAACTCTTTGTTTAGGGAAGAAATATAACAAATAATATGTGCTCGATTCAATGAGAATTTATAAAAGGATGTGTAACTATGAATAAAGAGAAGAAATATACAGTTGTAGGTACCGACATTGATGAAGTGAAACGTTTAAATAAAAATTCTGGGTTAACGTATAATCAAGTAAAGGAGTTATTAGCGAAGCGGATGAAGCGGAAATAAGGAAACAAAATAGTAGTCATGAAAATACGTTTATCCCGCTATTTACGAGCAGTAATACCCCTCACCTCAAAGTCCAGTGAAAGCAAAGAAGGAAGGTGGGGGATTATTTGATCCTACATTTTGAATAGGCTATGTATAGCAGTAGTAATTTAAAAGCGAGATTAAGATTGCGTGGCATGATGTACATACTAATATAGTTTTACTCTTTGAAATGGAATAAAAAAATATGATAATTAAAAAGAAAAAAGAGGACTCTTTCAAATTAGTGAGAAAGATTGTCTTTAGGAGTTCATAAAATGTCCTAACATAGTAATTAATAAACGGACAGCATTTCTTGAAGATATTGAATTTTCATCTAGTAAAGGGGGAATTAAAGATTAATGATCCAAGTGAAAAATTTCTTTCAAAGTAGGGGGTTTCAGCGGCTCCTTGTACTAGTAATTTTAGCCCTTATATTATACGGGCTAAAAAGTATGATCAATTTAATATTGGTCACTTTTATTCTTACGTTCTTAATGGATCGTTTTCAAAGATTTATTTCTGAAAAGCTTAATCGATTTGTGCGGATAAACAGGAAAGCGATTATCGCCTTCTTATACATAGTTTTAGTGGCGTTTATTGTCACTACATTATATAAATATTTACCTGTATTAACGATACAAATCTCACAATTGATTTACCAGTTTAAATTATTTTTTAAACATCCGCCTGATAATGAAATGATACGATATATGCTTTTTGCAATTAATCAGATGGAAGTATCAAAGTATATTGAACAAGGGGTAGATGTGATTTATCAATCATTAGCGAATATTGGAAAAGTAGGTTTGCAAATTTTCCTTTCTCTTATTTTAAGCTTATTTTTCTTATTAGAAAAAGATCGCATTATCGCTTTTACTTCTAAATTTAAGGAGAGTAAACTTCGTATTTTTTATGAGGAAATTGCATACTTTGGCCAGAAGTTTGCCCGTTCATTTGGCAAAGTCATTGAGGCACAATTTTTAATTGCAGTTGTAAACTGTATTCTCTCTGTCATTGCACTTGTATTTTTAGGATTCCCGCAGCTACTTGTATTAGCAGTTATGATATTCTTACTTGGTTTAATTCCGGTTGCAGGTGTTATTATTTCACTAATTCCACTTTGTATCATAGCGTATAACATTGGTGGGATTGCATATGTCGTATATATATTAATTCTTATTGCGGTGATTCATGCAATTGAAAGTTATTTTTTAAATCCAAAATTCATGTCTGCAAAAACAAATTTACCACTCTTTTATACATTTATGGTTCTTATCTTTGCGGAGCACTTCTTAGGAATATGGGGCCTTATTATTGGGATTCCAATCTTTATCTTTTTACTTGATGTGCTTGAGGTACACGATGGAGAGAAACCCGCAGTAAATACTGAATGAGGTTTTTGAATTATGCAAAAAGCAATCCAATTATTTTGGATTGCTTTTTTTGTGGAGCGATAATTAGCATGTATCTTATAGTACGGGAGCCATTGTTTTTTTCAGTACTTGAACAGAATGATCAAATTTTAATTCTTCTTCTGCACTTAATTCAATTTCTACAATTTCACGAACGCCTTGACGATTCAGGACTGCGGGAACGCCAATATAAACATCTTGTTGTCCATATTGACCTTCAAGATATGCGGATACAGTTAATACGCTGTTTTCGTCATTTAAGATTGCTTTTGTCACACGTAAAAGGGACATACCAATGCCGTAGTATGTTGCACCTTTTCGTTCAATAATGTGATAAGCAGCATCACGAACGTTTACAAAGATTTCATCTAAGTCTTTTTGATTATGCTCATTATCTTTTTCAAGAATTGTTTGTAGTTTTTGAATTCCAATTGATACGTGACTCCAAACAGGAAGCTCTGTATCACCATGCTCGCCGATGATGTAAGCATGAATATTGTGAGAATCAATATTGAAATATTCTCCTAGCATATATCGGAAACGAGCAGAATCTAAAGTTGTACCAGAACCAATTACGCGTTCTTTTGGTAAGCCAGATTCTTTCCAAGTTACATAAGTTAAAATATCTACAGGATTTGTAGCAATCAAGAAGATACCATCAAATCCGCTATCCATAATACTACGAACGATTTGTTTAAAGATTTTAGCGTTTTTCTCAACTAAGTCTAAACGTGTTTCACCTGGTTTTTGTGGTAATCCAGCAGTGATGACTACAAGATCAGCTTCTTTACAATCTTCATAGCTGCCTTTCCAAACTCTTGTTGGCGCTGGAGCAAAGGGAACCGCATGGCTTAAGTCCATTGCTTCTCCTTCTGCTTTTGCCTCGTTTACATCAACTAATACAAATTCTTCAGCAACACCTTGGTTAATCATACAGTAAGCGTAGCTACAGCCTACTGCTCCAGTTCCTACTAATACGACACGGTTAATACCTTTTTTCATATGACATTACCTCGCTATTTCAGTAATTTTTATATGTAAGAAAAAAATAGGTCTTACTTCTATAGACTCTAACCTAGTTTATTGCATTTCATAAAAGATATTCAAGTATTTCAAAATATATCCGCTTATATAGTTGTGAATCGGAAGGAACGAAACATAGGCATCTTTTAGCTGAAGTCAAAATCCATACCCTTGCGGAGGATTTACCGCGTTTGAACTAGGGCAAGAGAGTGGGGGAATACATTTTGCGGGAGAACATACGGGATGGATACGAGGAGCAATTGAATCAGGAACCTGAGTTGCTTATGCAGTGAATCAGTAAACATATTTAAATGGTTACAACAGAGTTAGAGAGTTTTGTTTACAAATGGCATTGATTTTAATAAAATAATAAATATAAATCGTAATAATTACGCTTTAAATTATATGAAAAGCACAGAAATGGATGGTCAGTCATATGAGTAAAGTAGAAATTCATATATTAGGTGGTTTTTTAGGAAGCGGAAAATCAACACTGTTACAAAATTTATTATTAGCGGAAAAGAAGAAAAGTCGAAAAGTTGCTGTTTTAATGAATGAAATAGGAGAATACTCGGTAGATACAGATATTATAGGGAAAGAAAACATTTTAAGAGAACTTTTAAAAGGTTGTATTTGTTGTACGTTAAAAGATGAACTTGAGATTCAGTTACACTCTTTATACCAACAAGAAAGACCAGATGTAATTTATATAGAAACAACTGGAGTTGCTCATCCAATCGAAGTATTAGATGCATGTCTATCACCTATTTTAGCACCGTATATTGAAGTGAAGTCAATTATTGTTGTATTAGATGCAATGAGATGGTTAAATCGTGACGTATTAAGTAAAAGTATTCAGCAACTCCTAAATGAGCAAATCAAATACGGAAGTCATATTCTCATTAATAAATCGGACTTATTAACAGCGGAAGAGAAGAAAAGCATTTTAGAAGAAGTAGCAGCGATAAATAAGCAGGCGAAATTGTATGAAACACAGTATTGTAATATATCTTTAGAAGATATAGAAGAAGTGAAATTAGGAGGTAAGGAAGAACATGAAACATTACATGTGAAACAGCATTTACATATACAAACGATGACATATCAATTTACAAAATCAATTGATCAAGATCAATTATATGAATGGCTTTCAAATTTACCACAGGAGATTTATCGTGTAAAAGGGTTTGTAAAATTTAATGGGGATAAATATCCGCATTTATTACAATACTCATTTGGTGTACCAACTTTATTGGAACAGGACTTTGGATTTCCTACAAATCTTGTGATGATTGGTGAAGGTTTAGATAAGAAGAAATTAAAGGAAGAGCTAGAAAAGTTGGAAAATTCATCTGTTTAAGTATAAAGAATTTTCTGGGAAATTTTTAAAAAAAGTATAGATGCGTAAGTACTACGAAATGTATGCTGTTTATCGGGTAATAGCAGACTCTTTATGTAAAAACTCTAAATAGTGTAAAGTACGTTTGGTTGAAAAGACTAGCTCCTTTTGGGAGTTAGTTTTTTAGTAGGGGGATTAATAAATTTTTTTGTATAATTGTGTGAATATTTACGAAAATATCGGAAGGGATTTGGAAATGTCTGGCGAATGTAGAGGTACTTCGAGAAATTTCTATTGACAGCAAGGTTTAAATTGTTAAAAGTGAAAAGTCATGATTACGGATGGTTTACTATGGCGTATTTGATTCTATCAGAAAGTAAAGTATGGGGAGGATCACAATGTCAGGGAAAAAACGTAAGTGGCTAAAAATGATGTTTACGGGATGCATTCTTGGTTCATTGTTGATAACAGCAGGTTGCTCAGGAAAGAAGGCAAGTACAGACGATGAGAAAACGATTAAGGTAGGTGTACTTGCTTCGTTAACAGGTCCGCTAGAATCGTATGGGAAACAAACTGTAAATGGATTTGAGCTGGGGCTCGATTACGCAACAGGTGGAACAGGGAAGGTGGAAGGGAAGAAGATTAAGTTTGTTGTAGAAGATACAGAAACGAAAGCGGATGTAGCGGTTAAAAAAGCTACGAAACTATTAGAAGAAGATAAGGTTGACTTTCTCGTTGGATCTTCGAGTTCAAGTGATACATTAGCAGTATTACCATTAGCCGAAGAGTATGAAAAAATAATGGTCGTTGAACCAGCGGTTGCAGATAGTATTACAGGTAAGAACTGGAATAAATACATTTTTAGAACAGGAAGAAATTCATCTCAAGATGCAATTGCTGGTGCTGCATCAATTGCTAAGAAAGATGTAAAGATTGCTACATTTGCTCCAGACAACGCCTTTGGGCGTGAAGGAATTGCTGCATTTAAAGCTGGAGCGCAAAAACTAGGTGCGAATATTGTAAACGAACAATATGCTGATACAAATTCTACTGATTTTACCGCAAATATTCAAAATATCATTAGTTCAAAACCGGATTATTTATTTATTGTTTGGGCGGGTGCAAACTCACCGTGGAAGCAATTAAAAGATATGAACGTGGAAGGACAAGGAATTAAGATTTCAACAGGGGCACCGGATATACCAGCATTAAAAACAATGGATGCGCTAGTAGGGATGCAAGGGTTTTCGGTATATTATCATACGCTTCCGAAAAATAAAGTGAACGATTGGTTAATAGAAGAACATAAAAAGCGTTTTAATGGAAACGTTCCAGACTTATTTACAGCTGGAGGAATGTCTGCGGCAATCTCCATCGTTGAGGGGTTAAAGAAAACGAAAGGAGATACAGATGTTGATACGCTCATTAAGAAAATGGAAGGAATGGAATTTGAAACACCAAAAGGTAAAATGAAGTTTCGGGAGAAAGATCACCAAGCATTGCAAACGCTGTATTCGATAACGTTGCAGAAACAAGATGGTGTTGATTATCCAGTACCTGTTTTAGAACGTGAACTGACAATGAAAGAAACGGAGCCACCAATTCAAAGTAAATAGACTGAATATTTTAAAAATAATAAGTTTTATCCCGTATTAACGGCAGTAAGTCCCCCACCTTAAGATTCAGAGAGAAGCAAGTATAGGTGGGGGATAATTGCGCGTGTAAAAGCCAGATTGGTGAAATTAGTAGGGGGATCAAGAAAGCCTCTACTAATAGAGGTTTCACTTTATGGGGAGGTAGAGCATGAAGAATTTGTTAGAGACTAGAAATCTGTGTGTCTCATTTGGAGAACATCATGTCATTAAAGATGTAAATTTGACGATACCAAAAGGCAAACTTATTTCGATTATTGGGCCGAATGGGGCAGGAAAGACAACTCTCTTTAACTTGTTAAGTGGACAAGTTTCTCCGACGAAAGGGGAGATTTATTTTAAAGAGCGTGATATTACAAAGTTATCGATTCCAGAGCGAACACGTCTTGGAATTGGGCGTTCTTTTCAACTTACAAATATCTTCCCAGAATTAACCGTGATTGAAAATGTCCGCTTAAGTGTACAGTCGTTTGTTCAAGATTATTATAGTTTTTTTCCAAAATCCTCTCGATTGAAACAACAGATGGGAGAGGCAAGGCGACTTTTGAAGACAGTATTACTTCATGAAAAAGAAGAAGTGCTAGCGAAAGATTTAGCACACGGAGAAAAACGAAAATTAGAACTTGCTATGTTGTTAGCGCTGAAGACAGATGTATTGTTACTTGATGAACCGACAGCGGGTATTTCTGTTGAGGAAGTTCCAGCTATTCTACAAGTAATAGAGAATATAAAGAAAAATCGTGAGAATACGATTGTACTTATTGAACACAAAATGGATATGGTACTGCATTTATCCGATCATCTAATTGTATTATTTCATGGAGAGTTATTAGCAGAAGGATTGCCAGAGGAGATTATGAAGGACGAGCGCGTACAAACAGCATATTTAGGAGGATTATACGGTGACACTATTAAAAGTGGATAATATAGAAACGTATTTAGATCAGTTTCATATTTTACAAGGTGTTTCTTTAGGTGTTGAAAAAGGAACAATAACGGTATTGTTTGGAAGAAACGGGGCCGGAAAAACAACAACTTTACGTTCTATTATGGGATTTTATCGGATTTCTCATGGAGAGATCTATTATTGCGATGAGAAAGTAAATGGTTTATCCACTCATTTGATTTCGCGAAAAGGAATGGGATATGTACCAGAGAATCAAGGGATCTTTCATGATTTAACGGTAGAAGAAACATTTGCTCTCGCAGGGACAAAGAAAGGAATAGAAACTGCTGAAAAGATAGAATGGATGCTCGATTTATTTCCGGACTTAAAACAATATTGGAAAAAAAAGAGTGGCTTTTTGAGCGGAGGACAAAAGCAAATGTTGGCGATTTCAAGAGCGTTCATTAATAGTGATGGATTGTTGCTTATTGATGAGCCAAGTAAAGGATTATCGCCGATTATGATTGAAAAGTTAATGTTCGCTATTTTGAAAATGAAAGAGAAAACAACTGTTTTGCTTGTGGAACAAAATTTTATGATGGCAAGCCAGATAGGGGATTATTTTTACATTATGGATAATGGGAGAATTGTGCATAACGGTCCGATGAATGAACTGAAAGAAGATAAGGAAACATGTCATAAATATTTAGGGATTTCTTAAAGGTGATATGGAGGGGGCATGGAACGTGGATGTGCTAGTTAATTTGTTTGTAAACGGCGTCTCAACAGGTATGCTTATTTTCTTGCTAGCATCTGGACTTTCACTTATTTTTGGTTTAATGAGTGTCCTCAATTTTGCTCATGGTGGATTGTTTGCATGGGGGGCTTTTACGGGTGTATGGCTATTTAATATGACAGGTAGCTATGTACTTGCATTAATAGGGGCAATTTTGATGGGGATGTTTCTTGGCTTCGTATTAGAAAGGTTTCTTATTCGGCCTGTCTATGGAAATCATGTTCGGCAGCTTCTTGTCACACTTGGTGGAATGCTCGTACTTAGTGAATGTATAAAAGTATTTTGGGGCCCGAATCCTATTAGTGCTAAATTACCATCATGGTTACAAGGGAGCTTTACATTTGACGGGATTATATTAATAAAGTATCGCTTATTTGTTATTGTTATTGGAGTACTGATCTATATTAGTTTGATGTTGTTACTGCGTAAAACAAAAATTGGACTTATGATTCGCGCGGGGGTAATAGATAAGGAGATGGTTCAAGCTCTTGGCATTAACGTAAAAGCTATATTTTCATTTGTCTTTTTATTAGGAGCTGGAATGGCGGCGTTAGGCGGATTTCTTCTTGCACCATATTCAGGAGTTATTTTCGCTGAAATGGGGATGCAGTATGCTATTTTAGCTTTTATTGTTGTCATTATTGGAGGATTGGGCAGCGTACAGGGTTCGGCCATTGCATCTTTAATTGTTGGTTTGGCCGGAGCTTTTACAGCTTACTATATACCTGATTTATCACTCGCAATAAATATGTTAATGTTGTTATTCTTCTTGATAGTTAAACCAACGGGACTTGTTGGTGAGAAGGGGTGAAATGGTGAACATCACATTTAATAGGGCCGGGCTATATTTTGGAATAGCTGCATTGATTTGTTTAAGTGTATTCCCTTTCGTGAATGATTCACGGAGCTTACTCATTTTGTTCACACAAATTTTCATCTTTGCAATATTTGCAATGAGTTTTGATATTCTGCTTGGGTATACAGGAATAGTATCATTCGGTCATTGTATGTTTTTTGGAATAGGTGCTTATTGTGTTGCACTCTTATTAGATCGACATGAGGTTTCTATAGCAAGCTTTTTAATTGGTATTGCGATAGCAGTTATAATATCAGCAATACTTAGTTATATAATCGGTATGCTTTCTTTACGATTAAAAAGTCATTTTTACGCAATGCTAACACTTGCCATCTCACAACTATTCTTCGTACTTGCTGAAAAATGGCGAGCTGTCACACATGGGGGGGATGGTTTTACATTCCGTGTGCCAGAAATGTTTCGTGACCGTTTCACATTTTATTATATTACACTCATATGTCTCATCGTAATTTTTCTATTGCTCCGCTTATTTACACAATCTTCTATTGGCAAAGTGTTGAAGGCGATTTCACAAAATGAGCAACGTGTAGAAGCGCTTGGATATAAAATTCTCCACTATAAAATTATTGCGAGTGTAGTGGCTGGAATAGTAGCAGCGCTTAGTGGCGGTTTATTTGTTATCACATTACGCTTTGTAAATACAACTGTTTTTTCAATTGAAATGACTTTGAATGCTTTATTAATGACAATGATCGGGGGAGTGGGTACATTAGTTGGAGCGATCGCTGGCGCAGGGATTATTGAGTCCCTAAAGTATTATTTATCAGAACTTGTGGCGCAATATCCCATCTTTGAACGATGGACAATCTTCCTTGGGTTACTATATATTATAGTGTTATTAGGTTTCCCGACAGGTTTGGTTGGAATGGTTAAGAAAGTGAAAAATATAGAAGGAAATAAAAAGAAGGGGAAAGGTAAGGGGATTGAGCATAGTGCATGAAGAGGCTGTCCCAAAAGTGAAACTTTTGGGACAGCCTCTTTAATTTGAAGAAATGGCAATAAGGTGTCTATTTGATCTATTTGTTATTGTATGGAGAAAACGATAACGCCAATAATAATAATAATGTTACCGATAACTTTTCTTTTTGTGATTTTTTCTCCTAAGAAATACCAGCCGAATACCAAGATAATAAGATAGCTAAGAGATTCCAATACAGGTGCTTGCTTTAATGGAACACCTTTTAGAGCAATAACGTTTAGGCCAGCGTTAATGACAAATAAAGAATATCCAATAATAACATATTGATTTACATATTCCCTTAATTTTGAATCATATTGTTGTAACGTTGCTTTTTTGAGTAAAATTTGCGAGTAATTAGCTAAAATAATACCAAAAATATATAATAATACGTATTTATTCATCTTTTGTCACCACCACAATCCCAATCATAATGATTGCTGCACCAAGTATATTGTTCCATTTTATCGTATCGCCAAAAAGGAGGACAGACCATAGCATTGACCATAGTATAAGAATACCTCGGTGTGAATATGCTTTGGATATTTCGAAATGTTTAATTACTTGTTGCCAAAGAATCGCATAGGCAAATAAACATACAACGAGTCCAAAGTAAGCAGCGAAAAATTCGATGGATGCGATTGGAAATTTAGCCGTCCATTTCATGTAAACCATGATGATAGAATATAGCAAGAAAGCTACATGTAAAAATACATAATTTTTAATGGTTGGTTTCATATATTCACTCTCTTTTACATCTAAATACATTAATCTAAAATGAATGTATTTAATTCATATTTTCCTAGTGTATAGAATATGTGTTGAAATCTTGTTTTTTGAGATTTGTAAAGTGTATTTTGTTCATCTCTTCATATTCCAAAATATATAGTATCATGCCTCGTGGAGTAAAACAATATAAGGGAGTCGTCACCCTTTATTAAAAAGATGATAATTTCCCTTATATTAAGCATGTGATTTCATTTCTTTTCAATAAAATAGGGGGAGCAAATGCCGATAGTATCTCCTTTTTGTAAGTTATTAAGTAGTATCATTGTCTCGATCCTTTCTTACATACTATATATATCCATTTTGATTTTCCAACATATAAGTCACGGCTATGAAGAACAAAAGATGATCTACACTCGTTTTCTCTCTTTGTTTTCACTTGGCATGGGGCAGGAAAAGGAACTGACCGTTTCTATGCATGGCCAGGTTCTCTCTCCCACCTAAAAAGAGGGGTTTTATGTCGGTTTTTTAATTGATGTATATATAGAATGCTTCCGTTAGAAAATTTCAATTATTTAATATTCTTTGTAGTATACCATATGATTAACAAGTAACCTTGAAATAACAGTTTTAGTAGAGGGTTCGTTTCTTATTTGAGCTTGACGATGTAAAGATATTGTTGTTATGGTTAAATTTGAAATTATAATAGGTAGATTAAAAGGAGTTTTAGTGATGAAAAGGTTAAAGTGGGGAAGAGTAACCATACTATGTGCTATTATTTTGGGTATATGTTGGTTCTTTTTTCATGGGAGTCTAGAGAAGGAAGATACCAATGTTGTAAAAGCAAAGGAAAAAATGATAATAGATGGTTCCTCTCTACAAGTAGCAGAGTTACCAAAGACAGGGCTATCTGAAAAGGTAATTCCAGAAAAGTATGTACCAGTAGTAGAAGCAAAAGCAGCGATGATTATTGATGCAAGTGATGGAGAAGTTATTTATAAAAACAATGAGACTGAAACCTTTGCCCCGGCAAGTATGTCGAAAATGATGACAGCATATCTTCTTTTAGAAAATATACATACAGGAAAAGTCCATTGGGAAGATCCGGTGAAAATAAGTGCAAAATCAGCACAAACAGAAGGTGCTAGAATTCCGGTGCAAATGAATGATACATTAACGGTGAAAGACTTATTCCACGCTTTAATGATTCAATCAGCTAATAATTCGGCAGTTGCTTTGGCTGAACATGTGGCAAAGACGGAGCAAAATTTCGTTCAACTTATGAATCAAAAGGCGAAGGAATTGGAACTCTCAGATAATACCAAGTTTGCAAATGCTTCTGGTTTGCAAGAGCCCGATGGAAGTGAAACAAAGATGCCAGCAGTTGACGTAGCAAAATTGGCATACCATCTTATTAAAGAGTACCCAGAAGTATTAGAAGTAACACATTTACCTCAGAGTCAGTTAGCATTTAAAAATACAGTTGTTACAAGTACAAATGAAATGTTGAATGCAACGAATAAAGATCTTTATATAGAAGGAATGGACGGACTGAAAACTGGCTTTACTGATAGTGCTGGATATTGTTTTACAGGGACTGCGAAACAAGGAGATAAACGACTTATCACGGTTGTTATGGGAACGAAAAGTCAAACGAAACGTTTCACAGAAACCAATAAACTAATGTCTTATGGATTCCAGATTGTTAAGTAGGAAAAGAAATAATTAATTTCCCAACATGGTCGCAGCAATCATCGGGAATGTTACAATTTGCGATTTGGACAGCATTAGAAATCGAAGGGTTTGGTGCAACGTTGCAGCACTATAATCCATTAATTGATGACGAAGTGAAAAAAGAATGGGATATTCCAGACACTTGGAAATTAATCGCTCAAATGCCATTTGGTAAACCGGTAGCGTCGGCAGGAGAAAAAGAATTCCAACCATTAGAAACTCGTGTGAAAATTTATAAATAAGGAAATGAAAAAGGATTGCCTAAATTGGTAATCCTTTTTTGTTTTGCCTATATTATGTTTATAATTTGTAAGGGTTTTTTGGATCTATATAATCTAGTTGCTTATTAATAGTATTTTTTAGGCTGTTCATTTTTCGTTCGATAACGGGAACTTTTTTGAACGTTAATAATGACAGTAGGCGTATACATGCGTAGTAAATTTCAATATGGTGTTTGGAACGATTATCAATAATGTGCTCCATAAATAAAAAATACCTCCTATATAAATCCATTTTCATTTTTCTTCTACATCCCTACGATGCAGAAGAAAAAGTAACCTACACTCGTTTGCTCTTTCTGTTTTTACTTCGCATAGGCCCTGATTGCTTCTATGCATGGTCAGATGTTCTCTCCCACCTAAAAAGATGGGTTTTATGTCGGTTTTTTAATTGATGTATATATAGTATTTCGATGTACAGTGGTTATTTTAGCATGTTTAGGTTATATATTCCATTTTATATTAGAAAATCCCGAAATAATCCCCAATATTTTTTCCAATGAGAAGCAGCGTTACAAGGATAAATAAAACTCGTACGTAAGAGACTCCTTTTTTTATAGCGAAATTTGATCCTACGAGAGCTCCGAGAATCATCGCCACTCCCATCGGAAGTCCATATGCAAAATTGACAGCATCTAAATAGAGAAAAATGATAAGTGCAGCGATGTTGCTACTAAAATTTAAAATCTTTGCATTTCCTGCTGATTGAATAAAATCAAATCCAATGATCAAAAATGTAAATAACAAAAATGATCCTGTTCCTGCACCGAAAAAGCCATCATAAAATCCAATAATGAAAATAACAACAGAAAAGATAATGCTCTTTTTTACAGTCATCCCGCTATATGTTGCATCTTTTCCCCAATCTTTTTTCATGATCGTGTAAATAGCAACAGCGATTAATAGTACTAGTACTAACGGTTTTAGTATTTCAGATGAAATATGTTTAACTACAAAAGCACCAAGTATAGAGCCGATAAAAGTTAACGGAAATAACTTAGAGACTAATTTGAAATTGACATTTCCAGACCGAATAAATGAAATAGTACTCATAAGTGCCCCCATTGAGCTTGCTAGTTTGTTTGTTGCAATAGCTGTTGAGGGTGGAAGTCCGGTGAATAACAAAGCAGGTATAGAAATTAATCCACCACCACCCACTACGGAATCGATAAATGCAGCTAAAAAACCTGCCACAATTAAAAAAAGCATTGTATAGAGATTGATGTCCTCCATATGTATTTCCCCCATCCTATAAAAATAGTCACTACTAAGATAGTACCTATTTATTTGTTGTATGTAAACGAAAATTTCAATTATTTTGTTCTCATGTTTACTACACCTATTTTTATGGTTACTATTAAAGTAATAACTACTGTCAATATTTTAATGGGAATGAAACAACTGGGAGGCTTACGATGGAAGATTTATTACAAAAGATTCAAATGCTTGGCTTAAATCAGTATGAAACAAAGGCTTATGTTTCATTAGTTCAACAAGGAGCTTCTAGCGCTTATCAAGTTAGCAAAAATTCTGGAGTCCCTCGTGCTCGTATATATGAAATATTGAATGCTCTTGAACAAAAAGGTATTGTAATGAAAGAAGAGATCAATGAAGCAGTGCAGTATTCACCTTTACCTGTGGATGTGTTTTTAGAAACGGTAAGAGAGAAATGGGAAGAGACATATACATATGTAGAAAAAGAATTAAAAGTATTTGAAAAGAAAGAACCTGAGGCAGATCCGAGAGTAACCACCTTAAAAGGGGAAGAAAATATATTAGCTTTTTGCAAAATATTAATTCGAAGAGCTCAAAAAAAGGTTATTTTATCAATTTGGGATACGATGTATGAAAAACTATTAGTAGATTTACAGGCAAAAGAAAAGGAATGCAGTTTGAAAGGTATCGTTTTTCAAGTCGAAAACCCATTGCAAGGGTTAGAAATCCATCGGAAAACGAGCTATGTTGATAATATTGGAGATCATAAATGGTTCATCTTATCAATTGATGGAAAAGAAATGATATATGGTCATTCAATAGAACAAAAAGGGAATGCTTTCTATACAGATGACCCAGTCCATGTATATTTGTTAGAAAATTATATATGGCACGATATATTAGTGAATCGTTTGGTGAGGGACAGTGATCAAAATATGGACTCTTGGATTGCACCAGAACGAGATAAGTTCTTTTCTATATAAGATTAAGAATTGAAGCAGTGTGGGAGTATCTGACGAGAAACTCCCATTTTTTCTATATATACATCAATTAAAAAACCGACATAAAACCCTTCTCTTTAGGTGGGAGAGAGCATCTGGCCATGCATAGAAGCGGTCAGGGCCTTTTTCTGCCACATGCGAAGTAAAAATAGAACGAGCAAACGAGTGTAGGTTACTCTTTATTCTGCATAGCAGGGATTTAGATGTCGAAAAATTAAAATAGATTTATATACTTAATTTGAGATCAAAGTGTTACTGTTAGTGGATAGTAGGATAAATATGATTTTTTGGACTAGTATATAGTTGATAAATAGTTAGATTTTTGTAATGATAAGAGGTGACGCATAAAAAGAACTTTTTATTTGAGAGCGTTGACGCTATTAAATTATTAAATAAGGCAAGTGGATTTTTTATCCCATTATTTGTGGATCGTAAGACTCTCACTCAAAAGCTGAGCGGAAGCAAAGAAGGTAGGCGAGGGACAACTGCCCGTAAAACCCCGATTGGTAAAGGTTAATAACCGTGTG
Source organism: Bacillus sp. NPDC094106 (assembly GCF_044764345.1). Lineage (NCBI taxonomy): Bacteria > Bacillati > Bacillota > Bacilli > Caryophanales > Bacillaceae > Bacillus > Bacillus sp. NPDC094106. Next base: position 121,380 of record NZ_JBIWHY010000016.1, read on the forward strand.
GGATGAAGAAAAAACACTGGTTAAAGTTTTACTTTATTTTGGGTGATGAGATGGGGGATAGAGACTTCACTTTCATTTTGTAATAAAAAATAGTGAATGTTTTATCATAAAAACGTTATCTTAGAAGTAGAAGTTCACATGAAGTTCACACAAAGTTCACGCCAATCGTTTATAATAAACGACGTGTGAAAAATAAAACTCTTGCCAAAAAATGGAACTTAATACATATTTAATTTTAGTAATATTGTAGATTAGTAAGTTCGTTTTTTTAAAGAGGGTAGTAGGGAAAGGAAGTAAAGACAACTTATGAAGAAAGTACTAGCAGGTTTAGCAGCAGCTTCTGTAGCTGGCGTAGCAGTTCCTGGAATGGATTCTGCTCATGCACAAGTTTCATCTGATGCGCTAAAAGAAATTAATGGACAAACTCAAAACCAAACAATTGAAACAAATGTAACTGAAACAAAAGCAGTAGACACAAGTTCTGAACTAAAATACACAGTAACAGCTGATGTGCTGAATGTTCGTTCAGGTGCTGGCACAGAACATAACATTATTTCTAAAGTAAAAGAAGGACAAGTTCTACAAGTAATCGGTCAAGAAAACGGCTGGTTTAAAGTGAATGTAAACGGTCAAACAGGTTATGTAAGTGGAGACTTCGTAACAACTGGTGGAAAACAAGGAACTACTGTTCAACAAGGAACAGGTAATTATACAGTAAATGTTTCTTCACTTAACGTACGTACAGGCCCTAGCACATCTCATACTGTTTTAGGTTCTGTAAGCAAAGGGAAAACAGTACAAGTTGTAGGTGAAGTACAAGATTGGTTTAAAGTTAACTACAATGGTGAAACTGGATACGTAAGCAAAGACTTCGTAACAAAAGGTGGTACAGCTGTATCTAACCAAACAGAGGAACCAGCTGCTAACAATAATGTTACACTTCAAACTGGTGGATCATATGTTGTTAATACAGGTGCTTTAAAAGTACGTACAGGTCCAGCTACATATAACGCTGTAATTGGCGGCGTAACAAACGGTCAAACACTACAAGTTACTGGTGTAGAAAATGGCTGGTATAAAATTAACCATAATGGCAGAACTGGTTACGTAAGTGCTGACTATGTGAAGTTTGTAAAAGGTGGTACAGCAAATGTAACTACGCCTTCTCGTCCAACTACTGGCGATGAGCAAGAAAATACACAAACAGAAAAACCAACAACACCATCTAGTAATGGATCATCAATTGTGTCTATTGCACAATCGCTAAATGGTTCACCATATGTATATGGTGGTACAACACCATCTGGTTTTGACTGCAGTGGCTTCGTTTACTACGTATTAAATAAAGCGGGCCATTCTGGTGGACGCCAAAATGTTGCTGGTTACTGGAACAGCAAGGAGCATACTAGCAATCCACAACCAGGCGATTTAGTCTACTTTAAAGGTACTTCTGGTCCAGGTATGACTCATATGGGTATTTATTTAGGAAATGGTCAGTTCATCAGTGCAGAAACTGAAAAAACGGGTGTGAGAATTAGCTCAGTAAATAACTCTTACTGGAGTCAACATCTAGCAGGTTACACAAAAGCATAATAAGAGAATTTTATTCTTAAATATTATAAGGAAAAGCTTTCTAGGAAACTAGAAAGCTTTTTTCTATTTTATAAATTTGTAGAGTAAGTAAAATATGGATGTTTACTTTTTGGATTGCATTTATACATCCAGTAGAAATTTTGAATACAAATCATGAAAATAGTTAGGACGAAATAAATTTGCTGCATGTCCAGCTAATGGGATTTCTTTATATAAAACGTTTGGAAGAATAGACTTTAAGTCAAATAGACAAGACTTGTAGAGGTGATCATGTTCTCCCATTACCCATAAAATAGGATGTGTTAGCTCTTTTAAACGAGATTTTAAGTCGAATTCTAAACGGTGCTTGAGTGATTCAACAATAATTGATGAGTGTAACTGTAACCCAAAGCGATAATAAATATTTTTTGAAATGACCGCAAAAGGATTTGCTTTCAATATACCGCTTGGAAAAATTGTATTTGCATATTGATAAAGCCAAGTGGAATAGTCATTTTCTCTTTTATCCCAAAATTTTTGAAAAACATTATATAAAAGGGATGGATTATTGTAATGTCCACCAATATGGCAAAGACTTAATACCTTTTCAGGATATGTGTGTGCAAAAATAGTAGCAATATAACAACCATAGCTTAGAGCGCAAATGTGAGCCTCTTTAATTCCTTCTTTTTCATAAAGATCTGACAACTGCTGTACTAATTGATCTAAAGAAAATTCTATTGCTTGTCCTTTGTCTTCACCATGTCCTAGTAAGTCATACGTTATTATATTGTAGGAAGAAGAAAAACGTTTATATTCTTTTTTAAAGGCACGACGGTTTCCGACCAATCCATGAATGAATATAATTGTTTTCTTTTCGGAATTCTTGTTTGTTTGCAAAGGGATACTCCTTTCACTCGATGAAGATTCATAAGGTTGATGTGATATTCCTATAGTAGGTTATAAAAATACTTATATATTTGAATCGTTATTTTACAACTCACTTTTATTTAAAAGAAAGAATAATATTTTATATAAGTACCAGGTAATAATATCAGATATTTATAACTGTTGTAAAGATAAGTTTTTATGTGTTTTATTACCAAAAAATAAAATACGTTATGACTATTTACATTCATTTTACATTTATATCGTATTTTATTGGTTTAGAGCCAAAGTTGTTTTATTTATTTTTAATTCAGAATTTTTCACTTTATAATAGGAGGGAAAGTTACTGAAGGTTTATCTTATATCATCTGAAGGGAGTGGAAGTATTCCGACCTGCTAATGTGGGATAAAATTTGAATGTCGACTATGGAAATCTATTAGATAATGAAGAAATGAGTGAAAGAGAAAATGAACAAAGCAACACAAATGTATTGGGAAGAGTATTGGAAAGGAGGGAATGCACCGCCATCAGTTAAGGAGTGGCAGTTTGGTGATACACCCGACTATCTTGCCCAACTAGTAATTGATGGGGTGAAAACAGCAACATGTTCAGCTTATATTTTTTATGACTTGGAGAATAGACTGTTACCAACTAAGGAAGATTACGGTATTATTTTAGACAGTAATGGAGAACCAGTAGCAATCATTAAAACCGTAGAAGTGAATTTGATACCTATGAATGAAGTAACGGAAGAGTTTGCAATTGCAGAGGGAGATGGCAGTTATCAAAACTGGAAAGAAATCCACACCAGATTTTTCAAAAAAAGGTTAAGTGAAATAGGACATGAATTTTCTGAAGATATGTTACTCGTCTGTGAACATTTTAAATTAATAGATGTGAAGAAATAGTAAGAGAGAAATAAGACCGTTCCAATGATGGGACGGTCTTACTTCTGTTTATAAATATGGATTTTCCTAACAAAATATGAATGAACTGCATATAAAATTTTAGGGAGGTTTTTTATGTATGTATTATTTTTATCCATCAGACATGTTGATTCCTTTCCAATGGATTCTAGAACGTAATATCCCTTTGTATAATGTGTATTCTTATGTACCATATTCCAATACGTTTTATTATCAAAACGATTCGGGTGTAACTCCTGATGTATTAAATGTTGGTTTGAATAATAAGGTTCAAGGTGCTGAAGAAGATAGAGGGTCTTGGACACCTTTTTCATGGGTTGAAAAATATGCTTATGCGTTTTCTGGCCCATATAATAAAGCGGAAGTTGCACTTACATTTGATGATGGTCCAGATTCTGTATTTACTCCGCAAATACTAGATAAGTTAAAAAGTTATGATGTAAAAGCTACTTTTTTTCTTCTTGGCGAAAATGCAGAAAGATATCCTAATGTAGTAAAGCGAATTGCAAATGAAGGTCACATCGTTGGGAATCATACGTATAACCATCCGAACTTAGTTAAAGTGAGTGATGAAGAATATCATAATCAAATTATAAAAACGGAAGAGATATTGCGGAAATTGACAGGGTATGCACCAAAGTTTATGCGTCCGCCTTATGGTGAAATACGTGAAAAACAATTGGAATGGGCTACAGAACAAAATTTTATGATTGTACAGTGGAGTGTAGATACAGTTGATTGGAAGGGAGTAAGTGCGGAAAAGATTACAAATACTGTATTAGGGAATGCATTTCCTGGAAGTGTTATATTGCAACATTCTACACCAGGAGGGCATTTGCAAGGTTCTGTGAACGCGCTAGATCGAATTATTCCTGAACTAAAAGCGAAAGGATCGCGATTCGTGACGCTGCCTAACATGTTTCATACATCGAAACAGAGAAAATAAATATAACATAATCAGGAATATACCAATATATTTAATAATAAGAGGGACGATGAAAACAATGTAGATTATTAATTTATATATACATCAATTTTAAAAATGACATAAACCTCCTCTTTTTAGGTGGGAGAGAGCATCTAGCCATGCATAGAAGCGGTTAGGGACTTTTTCTGCCACATGCGAAGTCAAAACAGAAAGAGCAAATGAGTGTAGGTTACTTTTTACTCTGCATAGCAGGGATGTAGATGTCGAAAAATGAAAATGGATTTATATAAATGAATAGTTGCTTACTGGATAAGAGGCATGATTTAGTAATAGGTGATAAAAAATAGACCATCTTGTCAGCACAAAATGGTCAGGGAAAGGGACAATTTATGTTCATTTTAATTAGGGATGGAAAGCTGTTCGAGACACTGGGGAATGTCTCATTATTAGGGAGGAACAGCTTCGATAGATATAATATAAAAGATAGATGTGACTTCAGTGTGAATTTGAAGTGAAAGATATGTTTTTTTTAAATGATCGTTTTATGCTTTTTAACTAATAGAAGAAGGATAGAAAATAGTTGGGTAATATGTAGCTGAATATACATCAATTAAAAAACCGACATCCCCCCCCTCTTTTAGGTGGGAGAGAGCACTGGCCATGCATAGAAGCGGTCAGGGCCTTTTTCTGCCATATGCGAGGTAAAAACAGAATGAGCAAACGAGTGTAGGTTACTTTGTATTCTGCATAGTAGGGGTTTAGATGCCGAAAAATGAAAATGGATGTATATAAGTAAGAATGATGTTTTTTTATTTTGGAAAATATAGGTTTTAAGATCTGGATTAGTTGTATAATAAAAATATAATTTAACGATAAAATTTGAAGAAAATGCGGAGGGGAATAGGATGGTATATGCGCTTGTACATATAGGAATTAGCTTATTGATTGGCATCATATTCATACTAGCCGCACTAATATTGCAAAAAAATCCACCAACAGATATTAATGCAGCATATGGTTATCGAACACGTCGATCGATGAAAAATAAAGAGTTGTGGAATGCTGGAAATCAATACAGTGCAGAAGTGATGAAGCAAAATGGTGTTTGTATGATTTTAATAGGAAGCGTAATTGGTGTGCTATTTAGATATCCGCATACAATGATTGCAATTTTAGGTGTTATGATTGCATTAATCATTCATTTGTTTGTACGGGTAGAGAAGAAATTGAAGGTACTTGAGCAACAATAAAGGTTACCTATAAATCTTTCAAGCTATTTAAAGAAGACGTATAAATGGTGGAGACCCCTGCACTATTCAAGTGGGGGTCAATTCAACTCTAGAAACTATTGAGTTTTAGTATATCTCGTCCCTTTTCTACGATGAATTCATAATATTCGAGTTCATATGGATAAATATCTTCACATGTTATTACAATAGGTTTTGCATGTTCATTTAAAGCTGAAATGCCTGTTATAGATGGAATCTCGCCTTTTAGAAGCTGTAAAAAGGAAGTTGCATTTACTTTCATTACATCTTCTACTTCATCACCTGGTGCGAATGGAAGTGGTTTTATGACATTATGAAAATACATATGACACATTTCGCGATCAATGAAATGCGGAATTTCATGATTGATTTTAAAAATACCTTTGTACTTTAAATCAGCAGTTTGAAAGGAAAGTCCTAATTCTTCTTCTATTTCCCGAAGACCACCTATTTGTATATCCTCATCATGCATAATATGTCCAGCAGATGTAATATCCCATTTTCCTGGGAAGTCTTTTTTGTTTTTAGCACGTAATTGGAAGTATAAACAAATGTCGTTGTTTTCTTTTTCCACAAACCAACAATGGAATGTTTCGTGCCAATCGCCGTCACGATGCACATCATCGCGTAATTTTTTTCCGAGTTCCTTTCCTTCTGTATCAAATATCGTTAACCATTCTGCCATTGATATTCCCCTTTCTGTATATTTTAGTATACAATAAACATATGTAATTTTGGGAAAATAAAGAAAAAACTAAGGGGTGTATATGGAATGGGAATAGAAGAAAAGAAAACACATTCATTTATTTCAACAGAAGATGAATTACGTCTTATTTTAGGATATCCAAGTGAGCGGGCTGTAAAAAAAGTGATTCCATCGCTTGACCATCATTGTCGCGACTTTTTGTCTAAATCTCCATTTCTAATAATGTCTACTTCAGATAAATTTGGTCATTGTGATGCTTCTCCAAGGGGAGATGCACCTGGATTCGTATATGTTTTAAATGAAAATCAAATTGTAATTCCGGAAAGACCAGGGAATCGGCGAGTTGATTCTATTCTTAATATTTTATCTAATCCAAGGGTAGGGCTTATTTTTTTCATTCCAGGGCTTGGGGAATCATTAAGAATAAATGGTCGTGCAGCTATTACAAAAGATCTAGAGATTTTGGCAGAAATGCAAGTGAATGGTCGTAGTCCGCTGCTGGGAATTGTTGTAGAAGTAGAAGAGTGTTTCATTCATTGTGCAAAAGCATTTATTCGTTCTGAATTGTGGAATCCAGACTCTTGGATGGAAAAAGAAGAACTGCCATCAGCAGCAAAAATGCTAACGGATCACGCAAAAATCAATTCAACTGAGGAAGAAGTTGCACGTTCTTTAGAGGAAAGTTATACGAAAAGATTATATTAAAATTTTTTTGTGTTATATCGCTTGAGAAAATATATAAATATAATTAATAGTTCAGGCATTCAAAGAATGTTTATTCGACTGTTAATTACGATTTTAAATCAGTAATATAGTTATTTGAGTTGGGATTTTTATGTAAGATCCAATTTCAAAAGAGAAGTAGGTATGCTTAAGCGTTTATTATCTTAAAATAGGTTATAAAAATGTAATGATCTGGTTGGGAAAAGAGCGTCTAAATATTTTTCTTGAAAACGGGCTTGCTTTTTTGAATTATCGTAATTATAATAATTTAACAAATGGACATGAACGAAAAGTAATGATAAGGACACGGGCTTATTTTTACGGTTTTCAGAGAGGGAAGTCATAGGCTGTGAGCTTCCTAGCACGAAAAATAATCTTACCACCTTTGAACTTCAATAGTGAACGAGTAATCTAGTAATTATTGACGGTCTCAGCCGTTATCTGATCTTGAGCAATCCGAAGTACATGTATATTTGGATTGGAACAAGGGTGGAACCACGAAAACACATTCGTCCCTTTACTGGGGATGAGTGTGTTTTTTTATAAGTTTTATGTTAGAAAATTAAAAAAACAAAAAATATTCCTTGCTTTTGTCTGTTATGTACGTATAATGAATTAACAAATGGAATTGAACGAAGAAGTAATGATAAGGACATGAGATTATTTTTACGGTTTTCAGAGAGGGAAGTCATAGGCTGTGAGCTTCCTAGCACGAAAAATAATCTTACCACCTTTGAACTTCAATAGTGAACGAGTAATCTAGTAGTTATTGACGGTCTCAGCCGTTATCTGATCTTGAGCAATCCGAAGTACATGTATATTTGGATTGAAACAAGGGTGGAACCACGAAAACACATTCGTCCCTTTACTAGGGATGAGTGTGTTTTTTTTGCCATTGAAGGGAGGTGCTGCAATATGCAACGATTGATATGTACGGAAATAACCACCACCTGTACGAATGTAAAGCAGCTAAAGGTGAGTCATATAGTATAAATTGAAATTTGGGAGGAGATTGGAAAATGAGTAATGTTATTTATGTTGGCGTATTAGGTTTAGGAACTGTTGGGAGTGGTGTCGTTCAAATTTTGCAGGAACATTATAAGAAAATCGCTCTTGATACAGGTTGCAAGGTAAAGGTAAAAGCAGTAGCTGTACGTAATTTGGAAAAAGAACGGGATGTCTCTATTGATGGGATTGCTGTTACACGAAATGCCGACGAGCTTTTAAATGATTCAGATATTGATATCGTAGTAGAGGTAATGGGAGGAATCAAAGAAGCAAAAGAGTGTATTATAAAGGCTTTGCGAAACAAGAAGCATGTCGTAACTGCGAATAAAGATTTAATGGCTGTGCATGGGGCAGAATTGTTGCAATTAGCTAATGAAAACAATTGTGATTTATTTTACGAAGCTAGTGTAGCAGGAGGAATCCCGATACTAAGAGGACTTGCGGATGGCTTAGCTTCTGATCACATTGAAAAAATAATGGGAATTGTAAATGGAACAACAAATTATATTTTAACAAAAATGAGTCAAAAAGGTTGGTCGTATGAAGAAGCATTACAAGAAGCACAAAAATTAGGGTTTGCAGAATCAGATCCTTCAGCAGATGTAGATGGGCTTGATGCTGCACGGAAGGTTGCTATTCTTGCTAATTTAGGGTTTTCGATGAATGTTTCATTAGATGATGTGCATGTTCGAGGTATTCGAAATATAGAAAAAGAAGATTTAGAAATGGCAAAGAAATTCGGATTTACAATGAAACTGATTGGAAAAGCAGAGAAACAAGGTTCTGCAATTAACTTAAGTGTAGCACCTACTTTATTGCCAAATCATCACCCGCTATCTAGTGTAAATAATGAATTTAACGCTGTTTATGTACACGGTCAGGCTGTTGGTGAAGTAATGTTTTATGGACCGGGTGCTGGGAAATTACCAACGGGGTCTGCTGTAGTGAGCGATATCATTTCTATTGTTAAAAATATGAATCAGGTAACAAAAAATCAAAGCGTGTTAAAAGAACCAGAGCCTTATAAACTAAAGCGGGATGAAGAAGTTGTTTCGAAATACTTTTTACGTACTGTGTTACTTGACGAACCAGGAATGTTTCAAAAAATAACAGAATGTTTCGTTAATCAGTCAATTAGCTTAGAAGAGATTATCCAATTACCATTGAATAAAAAGTTTGCAGAAATTGTAATTGTGACACACAAAACTTCAAAATATCAATTTGAACAGGTGTTAACATCATTAGAAAGTGTAGCGCATGAAATTAAAAGTTATTACAGTATTGAGGAGGAAAAAGAATATGTATAATGGTTTGTTAAAACAATATGCTTCTTATTTACCGGTCAGCGAAAAAACACCAGATGTAAGCTTGATGGAAGGGAATACACCTCTAATCCCGCTTCTGAATATTTCTAAGAAATTAGGGATTCAGCTATACGGAAAATATGAAGGTGCTAATCCTACTGGATCTTTTAAAGATAGAGGAATGGTGATGGCGGTTGCGAAGGCAAAAGAAGAAGGATCACAGGCCATCATTTGTGCTTCAACAGGAAATACATCAGCATCGGCAGCAGCATATGCTGCTCGCCTTGGAATGAAGTGTATTATTGTTATACCGGAAGGGAAAATTGCTCATGGGAAATTAGCACAAGCAATCGCATATGGAGCAGAAATTATTTCGATAGAAGGGAACTTTGATGATGCGCTTCGAGCTGTACGTCAAATTGCTGCGGAAGAGCCAATTACATTGGTGAACTCTGTTAATCCATATCGCATTGAGGGGCAAAAAACGGCTGCTTTTGAAATTTGTGATCAGTTGCAAAAAGCACCAGATGTCCTTGCTATTCCGGTTGGAAATGCAGGGAATATTACAGCGTATTGGAAAGGATTCCGTGAGTATGAGAAAGAAAAGGGATTCAAGAAGCCAAGGATACACGGTTTTGAAGCAGAAGGGGCAGCAGCAATTGTAAAAGGTCATGTTATCGACTCACCAGAAACAGTTGCAACTGCGATTCGTATTGGTAATCCAGCTAGCTGGTCCTATGCTGTAGAAGCGGCAGAACAATCGAATGGTGAAATTGATATGGTATCAGACGAAGAGATTTTAAATGCTTATCAGCTACTAGCAAAAACAGAAGGCGTTTTTGCAGAACCAGGGTCAAATGCTTCTCTGGCAGGTGTAATCAAACATGTTCAAGCTGGGAAAATCCATAAGGGAGAGACAGTTGTTGCTGTATTAACAGGGAATGGTTTAAAAGACCCTGATATCGCTATTGCTTCTAATCAAATAGAAATCACAAGTGTTTCAAATGATATGGAACAAATTAAAGAACATATTAAAGGAGTGATCGTTTCGTGATTCCGTTTAAAGTTCGTGTTCCAGCTAGTACAGCAAATGTAGGTCCTGGTTTTGACTCTATAGGAATAGCGTTATCATTATATTTGGAAGTGGCAGTTAAGGAAGAATCGGCTCATTGGCACGTTATCCATTCTTTTGATTCTTCCATTCCAAATGATGAAAGAAATTTAATTGTAAGTACGGCACTTCGGGTATGTCCTTCTTTATCTTCTTATACAATAGAGGTTACTAGTAATATTCCGCTTACAAGGGGATTGGGAAGTAGTGCGTCAGCCATTGTAGCAGGAATAGAGCTTGCCAATCAACTTGGAGAATTACATTTAACAATAGAGGAGAAAGTTCATCTTGCTACAAGCTTCGAGGGGCATCCTGATAATGTAGCAGCTTCTATTTTAGGAGGTACAGTAATTGGTGCAATGGATGGGAATCATGTATCTGTTGTAAGAATCGAGAGTAAGGAATTAGGGGTAATTGCTTTAATTCCTCATGAGGAATTAAATACAAATAAAAGCCGTTCTGTATTACCAGAAACATTTCAATTTCATGATGCCGTTCGTGCAAGTGCAGTAAGCAACGTATTAGTGGCGGCAATATGTCAAAAGAAATGGGAGATTGTTGGTGAAATGATGGAGAGAGACCAGTTTCATGAGCCATATCGCTCCCAACTTGTTCCTTTATTGCCTTCAATTCGTGAGTATGCTAAACGATTTGGAGCATATGGAACAGCGCTTAGCGGTGCGGGACCTTCTGTTTTCATTTTAACTCCATATGAAAAACGCCAGGACATTGCTGAGCAATTAATGAAAGTATTTCCAGCGCTGGAGGTTTGTGAACTTGAGATAGATCATGAGGGTACTGTTGTGAAAAGAGATTTATCAGTAAAACAGTAAAGTGAAACTTTAATCAGTGGGGCATCCCCATTGATTATGAGCCCTCAAATAGCAGGATAAAATATATAAATACAAGTTGAAAAACCGACATAAAAACCCCTTTCTTTTTAGGTGGGCAGGTCATGTATAGAAGCGGCCAGAGCCTTTTCCTGCCACGTGCAAGGGTGAAAACAAAGGGGAAATGCGAGTGCAGGTCATGTTTTATTCTGCATAGCAGCGACTTATATGTTGAAAAAATAAAATGGATTTATATAGGTTTTGAAGGAAAGCTAGCGGTATGTTAGCTTTCTTTTGTTATTTATCTTGCTATTTGCGAGCAGTAATACTGCCTGTAAAAGCCCGATTGGTGAGGGCAATAATCAGTGAGGAATGAAGAATCCCCCACTGATTAAAGTTTCACTTTATAATTCCGTAGCTGCAGAAGATGAAAAAAATGATAGCAGTATGTCTTCTTACAATGATATCAATGTCAGCTGTAACGGAATGTGATTTGAAAGACAAGAATGGTTGTAGGAGTCTAAAGAAAGACATTATGTATGACGTAAGCCCTGAAAAATTTGCATGAATAGTGGAATATGATGGTGTGAAATAACAAGCCTCACAACTGTTATCTATATACATCAATTAAAAAGCCGACATAAAACCCCTCTTTTTGGATGGGAGAGAGCATCTGTCAGGGTTTTTTTCTGCCACATGCGAAGTAAAAACAGAACGAGCAAACGAGTGGAGGTTACTTTGTATTCTGCATAGCAGGGATTTAGATGTTGAAAAATTAAAATAAATTTATATAAATCTCATCGGTATGATTGGGAAAGTAATAATTGCTGTGAAATTTTTGGAATTATCTTCTGGTACTTGTCAAAAGGAAACACGAGAGTATAATGTGAAATGAAATATATATTGATTTTCCTTCTTTTTTTACGATGAAATCTTACAAAAATGTAAGGTGAATGAAATGAAATTCAATATGAAGATTGATAGACATAGAGTATACTAGGAAAAGAGAAAGAGAGGAGAATGAACATGAGCTCTGAATTAGAACAAAATACAAGAAGCAGGCAGAAACGTTCTAAAAGAAAATCTATAAAATGGTTCATTTTGATTCCATTCTTCCTGCTTATTTTTGGAGCGGTCGGATATGGTTCGTTTATATATAATAAAGCTAAAGCAGTTGCAAGTGATGCATATGCACAAATTGATAAATCAACGAAACGTGATAAAGAAGTTGAACCGTTAAAGGATAATATCTCGATTTTGATTATGGGTGTAGATGGTAGTGATATCCGAAAAGGTCAATATGGAGAAGCTGTTCGTACGGATGCACTGTTATTAGCTACAATCAATAAAAATGATAAGTCAGTAAAATTAGTAAGTATCCCGCGTGATTCTCGCGTATATATCCCATCGAGAAAGAAATTAGATAAAATTACACACGCTCATGTGTTTGGTGGTGTTGAAAGCACGCGTGATACTGTTGAAAGATTTTTAAATGTTCCAGTGGATTATTATGTGAAATTTAACTTTGATTCTTTTGTGAAAATTGTTGATTCACTTGGTGGTATTGATATTGATGTACCAGTTACATTTACAGAACAAGATAGTAAAGACCAAGCAGGTATGATTCATTTAGAAAAAGGGTATCAACATTTAAATGGAGAGCAAGCTCTTGCTTTAGCGAGAACACGTAAAATTGATAGTGATGCGATGCGTGGTCAAAGACAACAGCTTGTAATAGAAGCAATTGCGAAAAAAGCAATGTCGGTTCAATCTATTAGTAAAATGAGTTCTTTATTAGATGCGATTGATAGTAATATGAAAACGAACTTAACATTTGATGACATGCTTTCTATTACAAGAAATATGGCAGGATCAGATTTACAAATGGAAAAAATGCAAGTAGAAGGTACAGATAAACGTATAGGTGGTATTTATTATTACATTCCAAATGAAAAAAATGTGCAAGATATATCTGAAAAATTAAATGAACATCTAGGTATTACACCAAAAACGACTTGAAATGAATGAAAGGGTTGGCACCTGCCAACCTTTTTTTATGGAATTTGATCTGTGTAAAGATTTTCAAATACATAAAACGATATACTTTTATGCATAAAGTGTTGAAATTTACATTGGTACAATGATTTGGATAAAACTTCTGGTACAATTGATACAATATTTGTTTTTTTATAGTTGCAATAAAACAAATACATGTATAATTATATTAGATGATTTATATATGAGATTAATACAGAGAGGGGTTCAATAGAATGGAAAATGCTTTTAAGGTAAAACGTATAGTAATTGTAATGGTAGCAATTATTGCAATAGCAGTTGGTTATTTTATGTTTCGATCCATTACTTCACCAGCAACAGCTGTAGCTAAGCAAGAAAATACAGTACAGTTAGCAAGTGAACAACCAAAAATTGAAATGAAGAAAGCCGCGCCAAGTCGCTTTAATGGTAAGGAGAGAAAAGTCGCTTATCTTACTTTTGATGATGGACCAGGAAAATATACGGCTGAGCTGTTAAATATGTTGAAACAAAATGATGCGAAAGCGACATTTTTCTTAATTGGTGCAAATGTAAAACAATTCCCTGAGCTAGTAAAGCGTGAGAAGGCAGAGGGTCATTATGTGGGTATGCATAGTATGACACATGACTTTAAAAAATTATACACAAGTGGCGAGTATGTAAATGAAATGAAAGAAGATCAGGGTCTAATCGCAAATATTATTGGACAGTCTCCAAAGCTAACACGTCCACCATATGGCTCAATGCCGGGATTAAATGAGGCGCTTCGAAACAAAGTGGTCGAAGGCGGTTTTAAAGTATGGGATTGGACAATCGACTCTTTAGACTGGAAATATAGCAAAATGCCAGTTGATGCAGCTTCAGCAAAAATTGTTCAAAATGTACTTGCTGGTGCAACGAAGCCACAAGAAGTTATTTTATTGCATGATATTCACCCGCAATCTGTTGCTGCCGTACCAGCTATTATAAAAGGACTAAAAGAAAAAGGGTATGAATTTGAAGCATATCATGAAGAAAATCACTTCCCAGTGAATTTCTGGCAGGATAACCGTATTTGATGGAGGAATTGACATTGACTTATAGAAAAATAGCATTAGTTGGGGCACTATCAGTAGGACTATTATCTGGTTGTTTTGGTGAGAAACCAGAAGAGAATATATATGCTGCTTTTGAAAATGCAGCAAAACAAGAAAAAGCATTATTTGATGATGCGAAAAAATTAGAGAAATTAGAAACACAAGGACAGGAATTGTACACTCAAATTATACAAGAAGGAAAAGAGCATAATGAAGCAGTAGCTCAAAAAATAGATCAGGCTGTGGCAAATGTAGATGAACGTGAAAAAATTCTGAAAACTGAGAAAGAGATGCTCGATAAAGCTCAAAAAGAAACAAAATCAGTTCAAAGTTATGCAGAGAAAATCGAAGATAAAAAATTACAAAAGCAAGCAAAAAAAGTAGAGGAAGCTTATAAAAATCGTTATGCAGCTTTCCAGAAAATGAATGAAAACTACACGAAATCATTGACGATTGAAAAAGAACTTTATGGAAAGTTAAAAGTAAAAGAAACAAAATTAAAAGAGATTGATGAGAAAGTTAAAGCTGTTAATACATTAAACGAAGAAACGCAAAAAGAAAAAGAGAAGTTTAATCAATATACAAAAGAGTATAATGAAGGAAAACTAGCATTCTATAAAGATGCGAAGATCAAGGTAAAAGAAGAAAAGCAAGGGAAATAATAAAAAGCCGGAAAAATATTTTATAATATTGAAGTGACCCCATAAAGTTAGACAGATTATTTCATTAGGCAACCTTTTGGGCATGGGTCCGGTATTGTACTGGGCTCATGCCTTTTAGTTTTG
>NZ_JBIWHY010000017.1:0-21383 GCF_044764345.1 Bacillus sp. NPDC094106
CCATCCGTTTTCTGTATTTGTAACATCTAACTTATTACCATTTAATAATTTACCGACAACTTTTGATTCCGTAGTTGGGTTTTCGCGTACGTTTAGTACGTCTGTTGTTACAACAGTTTCTGCTTTAGCAGAAGTAGTGAAAATCCCAAGACCAAAAACTGCTGCTGTTGCTATACCAATTAATTTTTTCATGATAGCCTCCATTGCGTTTGTTTTCGTGTCCTCATTATAGCAACAGATTTTTTGGGAATTTGGGAAATCACACAATTACAAACCATTCGTAACAAACCATTAATGCTTTGTAATATAGCAAAAAATAATAGAAAGCGTTTTTCATTCCGTGTTTTTAAGTAGTTTATATCGCATATCTACTATTTTTAATACAACAGTTTTTTTCGATAAAGATAAAAATATTACAGTGACATTACAAAACGTTTACCAATAGATTGCATTCCTTGAGTATTTTATCGATTTATGCCTAAAATGGTTATATAAACATAAACATTTTGTTTGTGAATTTATAAATACGTACTATATCCTAACAAAACAACCGCATAATTGTTACAAAAAGAAAGGGCTGCAATGAACAAATTTGTCCTTTTTTACAACTGTAACACATCATTTTTTAGGGAAGCACATTCCCATCCGCATTTATCCCGCTTTAACGGACAGTAAAACCCCTAACTTCAAAATTCAGTGAAAGAGACAAAGAAGTTAAGTAGGGGATTAACTATCCGTAAGAGTCCGATTGGTGAAGGCTAATAATCAGTGATCACTGATTAAAGTTTCACTTTATAGAATTCGAAGAAAATCACTACAAGAATTATTTCATTATATCCGATTTAACGCATTGGAATTATGGTTATTTCACACAAAAAAAGAAACCTACAAAGGGGGATTTGATGAGGAAACTGACGAAAACATTTATTGTCTCATTAACAGTATGTATTGCATTTACAATTTGGGGGATTATTCCCGAATCTATAATTGGAAAAGGGAGTTTGGGGAATGTAACCACTGCAATCCAAACTACACTAGTTAGTAAATTTGGCTGGTTCTATATTATTTCTGTTTCAATCTTTTTAGCGATTTCAATCTTTTTAATTGTTTCCAAATATGGTTCCATCCGTTTAGGAAAAGATGATGATGAACCTGATTATAGTTATATGACATGGTTTGCCATGCTGTTTAGTGCTGGTATGGGGATCGGTTTGATTTTCTGGGGTGTTGCCGAACCATTAAATCATTTATATACGCCGCCGTTTGGAGAAAGTGCAACCGAAGAGAGTGCACGCCTTGCACTTCGCTTTTCATTTTTCCACTGGGGATTACATCCGTGGGGCCTATATGCGCTTGTAGCTCTTTGTATTGCCTATTTCACGTTCCGAAAAGGGAAGCCAAGTACAATTAGCGCGACAGTAGGTTCTTTATTTAAAAGCGGTGAACATGGCCGTATTGCCCATACATTTGACGTGTTAGCGGTGTTTGCTACAGTATTTGGTGTTGCGACTTCATTAGGGCTTGGGGCGAAACAAATTGCAGGTGGTGTTAGTTACTTAACGTCTATTCCAAACTCATTAACAACGCAGTTAGTTATTATAGCAATCGTAACGATTCTTTATATGTTATCTGCGCAAACAGGGTTAGATAAAGGAATTAAGTATTTAAGTAATACAAATATTATTTTGGCATTTGCACTTATGGCAATTTTATTATTTGCAGGTCCCACAAACTTTATTATGAACTACTTTACCTCAACAATTGGATCTTACATTCAAGAGTTACCAAGTATGAGTTTCCGTTTAAGCCCGCTAAACGAGGATGGAAACCAATGGATTCAATCATGGACGATTTTCTATTGGGCATGGTGGATTGCGTGGTCTCCATTCGTTGGTACATTTATCGCCCGTGTATCGCGTGGACGTACGATTCGAGAATTCGTTATCGGTGTGTTACTTGTGCCGACATTAATCGGTGCACTTTGGTTCTCTGTTTTTGGTGGAACAGCTATTCACATGGAGTTATTTGATGGCGCAAATATTTATGGACAAATTAAAGAGATGGGTACAGAAGTAGGATTATTTGCTGTGCTAGATCATATGGGTAGTATAGGACCAGCTTTATCTGTTCTAGCTATTCTACTAATCTCAACATTCTTCATTACATCAGCAGATTCTGCGACATTTGTTCTAGGTATGTTAACGACGCATGGTAGTTTAAACCCACCAAATCGTATTAAAATGATTTGGGGGCTTGTCCAAGCGGCGGTAGCATCAATTCTATTATATGTCGGTGGACTGACGGCACTGCAAACAGCTTCGATTATCGCAGCGTTCCCATTTGTATTTGTTATCTTCTTTATGGTAGCTTCGTTATTTAAAGAGTTGCAAAAAGAGGTTCATCATCATAAATCACATAGATAGAAGAAAAGGGCTGATTGATTTAGAATCAGCTCTTTTTTAATAGGTAAGGAATCTTTATATTTTGACATTATCCGATATATTGTCAAAAGTAATTCATATTTTTGACAAAAAATTGTCGGAAATGTGTTGTTACTTTTATATATATGTGCTATATTATTTCTTGTAAGCGATTTCAAATGGTTTTTTAAGTGTATTTGAGGGGGACAACTAGAATAATGAAACGTTACGAAAGAAAGTGGAAGCATATTTGTTTGAAACGTGTGGCACATCGAAATGTCCAAGAAAGCACGGAACCAAAGACTCAGGCGTCTAAAGAGCAACAAGAGAAGCAATTGGTTTTACAAAAATAGCAGTCACTTTTTCGTATATAAATGAAAGTAGATCGTTCGTTGGGGGATGGGCGTGAAATTACTTTCGGCTAAGGGGTATTGTCCGATATATAGATTTTAGTTCAAAAATAAGCACAGAGCATACGGCGCTCTGTGCTTATTTTTTTAACAAACGTTTGTTTAGTTTTGATATTACTGCCCGTAAAAGCCCTATTGGTGCGGGCTAATAATCAGTGGGGAGGAAGAACCTCCGCTGATTCAAGTTTCAAATTATAAGAACATCATACCTGCAACTGCTGCGTTTAAGAAGTTCGCTAATGTACCAGCGATTACTGCTTTAATCCCTAACTGTGCAATTTGCTGACGGCGAGAAGGAGCGAGTGTTCCTGTTACACCTAATTGAATTGCGATAGAAGAGAAGTTTGCAAAGCCACAGATTGCAAATGTTAAGATCATATTTGTTTTTGCAGAGAAGTCTGCCATGTGTGGTCCTAGGTTCGCATAAGCAACGAATTCGTTGATTGCAAGTTTTTGACCAATGAAACCAGCTGCTTGTACAGCTTCGCTTGGTGAAACACCAATTAAGATAGCGAATGGTGATAATAAGTAACCAAAGATTAAATCAAGGCTAAGTTTAATATGGAACAAAGAGCCAACTAATCCTAATAGGCCGTTTAATACAGCGATCAATGCGATGAAAGCCATTAACATTGCTGCTACGTTAATAACAAGTTGCATTCCTTCAGAAGCCCCGCGTGCTGCTGCGTCGATGACGTTCGCATCTTCACGTTCTGTAGAAAGTTGTACATCATTATTTACTTCTTCTGTTTCTGGCATAATGATTTTTGAAATTAATAAGCTTGATGGCGCCGCCATAATTGCTGCTGCTAATAAATGCTCAAGCGGAATACCCATTGCTGCATAGCCAACAAGAACTGATCCGGCAACAGCTGTCATACCGCTTACCATAATAGTGAAGAACTCACTGTTTGTTAAACGTGTTAAGTACGGTTTAATTAAAATTGGTGCTTCTGTTTGTCCTAAGAAAACAGTTGTTACTGCATTTAAGCTTTCTGCTTTTGAAGTGCCAAGAAGTTTACTTAATGCACCACCAACGATACTAACGAATTTCTGCATAATACCAAAATAATATAAGATTGCTACTAATGAACTAATAAATACAATTGGAAGTAGTGCTTGAATGATGAAAACGAATCCCCAAGGACCTTTAGGATTTACTAAATCTCCAACAACGAATTTAATGCCCTCATAAGAAAAATTGATTAATCCTTGAACACCGTCAGCAGCAATTTTTAAGCCTGCTTTTCCAGCATCCCAACGTAACACGATAAATGAAAACGTAATTTGTAATGCTAGCGCGATTAAAATTGTGCGCCAATTAATAGCTCTGCGATTGGAAGATAGTAAGAAAGCAATTGCTAAAACTCCAATTACGCCGCCAATTCCCCATAAAACATTCATGCAGTGTAACTCTCCTTTCTCATAGTAAAAAAGTATACATAACAGATGTATATACTTCTGCAAAAATAACATCTTAAGTAACTTATCACAACGGACATCAGAGGTCAAACATCTATAGAAAAGTTTAAATAGAAAGAAAATTCCTCAAGAAAACACATATAAATCTTATGAGGTTAAAATAGGTTATGTTTTTTAGCGAGAATATATTCATTGTTGTAACGTTGTAAATTGTTTGTAGAAAATGTGATGTATGAAATAAGAGAAGAGGAATATATTTAAATTTATATATAAATCCATATAAATCTCTGCTATGTAGAATAAAAAGTAACCTACACTCGTTTGCTCTTTCTGTTTTTACTTCGCATGTGGCAGAAAAAGGCCCTGACCGCTTCTATGCATGGCCAGATGCTCTCTCATCTAAAAAGAGGGGGGTATGTCGGTTTTTTAACTGATGTATATATAAAAAGAGCTTTCTAGTAATCTAGAAAGCTCTAAAACTATAACTTAAGGTGCCTTTGTGTAGCCTAAGAAGTGACTCTTCCAATAAGAGTTATTTAATGAAGCTACTGCAACACCCTTATCTCCAGCTTGAATAAATGATCCGCCACCAAGGTAGATACCCATGTGAGAAGGACCAGGCTTATAAGTATCTTTGAAATAGATTAAATCACCAGGTTGCGGATTTGAAGTTTGTGTTAAGCTACTCCAATATCCTGCCACACTTTGACGGCTAACGTTATGACCAAATTTATTAAAGACGTGGAAAATGTAACCACTGCAGTCAACACCATTAGCAGAAGTACCACCCCATACATATGGTACACCTGCCATTGATTGTGCGTATGCAAGTATAGAAGAGGCATTTCCACTGTTGTTATTTGTATTTTGATTTTGATTATTATTATTATTATTATTATTATCTGTTACGTTAGATGGTTTGCTAGGTTTATTATCTACAGCGCCACTAACTGGTGTTTTTGACAGGAAGCGAGTTCCGATATAGCCAGTTTGACCGTTGTAGTCAATTTTACTCCATCCGGAATTTTCAGAAATTACTTGCACCTTTTGACCTTGAGGAAGGGCACCGATGATTCTGTAATTTGTACCTTCGCCACCACGTACATTTAATGCAGATGCATTAATGTAGTATTCACCAACGGATCCTTGTGGTTGTTGTTCTTGCTCTTGCTCAGGTTGTTTTGGCTGTGAAGGTGCAGCTGTGCCACCTTTAACGAACTTTACAAATTCGCTACTTACATAACCAGTTTGTCCTTGATGATTAACTTTAAACCAACCATTTTCAACACCGATAACGTTTAATGTTTGACCATTTAATACGCCACCAATAACACTTTGGTATGTAGCTGGACCTGTACGAACGCGAAGAGACGTTGCGTTAACAACATAAGTACCGCCAGTTTGAACCGTTACATTCCCACTTTGATATTTTGGCTCTTCTTTATTATCTTGAATGATATTTTCGCCGGAGCCACCTTTTGTTACATAGTCTTTGCTAATATAAGCAGCTTGTCCCGCGTAGTTAATTTTAAACCAATCTTGAACTTCGCCTACAACCTGTACAACTTGTCCTTTATTAACAGAACCTAAAGTTGTATGAGAAGTGCTAGGACCTGTACGAACACGAAGGGAAGATACATTGACTGTATAGTTTCCACTTGCTGGTTGTACAGCTGTGTTATTGTTATTTTTGTTATTATCTGTAGAGCTAGCGTTTGAAGAAGCACCGGATACAAATTCGCTACTTACGTAACCAGTTTGACCATTATGGTTAATTTTAAGCCAACCATTTTCTTGGCCAATTACGTTTAATGCTTGTCCTTCATATACACGTCCCACAATGGAACTAGAAGCATTTGGATTTGTGCGAACACGTAATACATCAGCAGTAACTTTGTTGTTTCCATCTGCACTTACGTTTGTTTTTGCAGCGCCATTTTTTGACACAAATTCGCCATTAACATAACCAGTTTGACCATTATGGTTAATTTTGAACCAACCATTTTCTTCTCCAATTACGTTTAGTGCTTGTCCTTCGTAAACACGAGAGATGGTATCGTGAGAAGTACTAGATCCTGCGCGGACGAGCAATACGTCAGCAGTCACTTTGTAATTTGAATTGTTTTGTGATGCGGCTTGAATAGCAGGCTTTTGTGCATTTTGTTCAGGTGCAGCTTGAACGTGATCAAGTGTCGGGGCTGCGCCTCCTGCTACAGACACTGCCGCAAGACCGGCAAGATATTTTTTCATGTTTGTCGATTCCTTTCTGTCTGTAATATAGTGATGAAATATTTACCAACTGTTAAAAATTCTAAAAGGCATGTCGATTACTGTCAAGTCTTATGAGGGAATCCGAATATGACAAAAAGGTTACAGAAAAAAATCAAGGTGCGAATTACCACCTTGATTTTTACTGAAAATCTATATATTGAAAAATGATTAGGGTGAAATTATACATGTTTAAGATAATGAGATGTCAGAAACCGAAAAACTTTGTACAAATGATTTTTGTAGTAATTTTGTGATTGGACCAACTTGACCGTTCAAAATAGCAATTCCATCAAGATGTGTCATAGGTAAAATCTCCACGGTTGTTCCTGTAAAAAAGCATTCGTCTGCATTATAAACATCACGAATACTAAATAGTTCTTCTTGCACAGGGATTTGTAGTTTATTAGCTAAAGATAGAATATACTGGCGGATAATTCCGTTTAAGATTAAATGATTGGCAGGATGCGTATAAAGAGTACCGTTTTTTACAAGAAAGAAGTTAGAGTGGCTTCCTTCTGTGACGATACCATTACGAACGAGAAGGGCTTCTTTACAACCTTTACGTTCTGCTTTTGTATAAGCCAATACATTTGGTAATAAATTTAGTGATTTAATATCACAGCGAAGCCAGCGTGCATCAGGTTCTGATATAGCACGTATCCCATATTCAATCCATAGGGCAGGTCGTTCTTTTTTTGATATATAGGCATAGATTGTTGGGGCTACATCAAAAGAAAATGCATGTGCACGAGCTTGGACACCCCGAGACACTTGTAAGTAGACTGTTCCGTCTTCATGAAAGTTATTATTTTCGAGTAATTTGTAGAGTAATGTAATGAGTTCAGCTTTGGAGAATGGAAGTGTTAATTCGATTTCGTCCATTGAGCGATATAATCTCGTTAAATGTGGATCTAATAAGTGCAGGTTTCCCTTATAGATACGAATGACTTCATAGACGCCATCACCAAATTGTAATCCTCGTTCTTCTAACTGTATGTACGGTTGTTTTTTATTTGTATCAATAACAGTATCATTCCATAATACAAATCTTTCATATGTCAATTTCCGTCCCATCCTTTCCTAATCGTTTGAATAGTGAGCAGTGATCAAAGTAAGGGTGCTACTATATCACTTACTAAAGTAAAAATCCTTTTGGTTGCTGTTATGTAAATTCTTTTCATGATGCTATTTGTAGGCAGCAAAAAAATGTGCTGGAAATAAAAAGAGGCTAGCCTGTAAGGATCAGATTGATGGAGGGCCATCAGTGAAGGTGAAAAATCTTTTATTGCATTTTGCATATACAAATTCGAAAATGAGAAATAAGAATCCTGCTTTTTACGATAAAAAAAGCAACATTCAGCATGAATGTTGCATAAGGAGGGTAGCTATGTTTCATAGGGACATTGTCTTGTTAAAGGCTTGATGGGTGACAAAGCAGAATGTCCTTTAAAGACAATTCGTGCTACTTCCAGTAACACTAGAAAATTGTTAACAAAAGTTCCTACCATTCCCCGAAGGAAACTTTTCATAAAGTTTGAAATGAGAGACGGGGAATATATGGGACTTTGCTTATAAATTCAATTATAAAGATGTTTCATAAATTTTATGTAAATATTTAGTGAAGATTATGTAATTTTAACATCTTAGTATATAGTTCCAAATACTATGTTTAGGAAAGAGATGATGAATGAGGATGAAAAAAAGACGCCGGGATTACTCGGCGCCTTTTTTGTCTTCTTTAATAACGGTTTTTACTTCGCCAGTCTTGATTTTGTTGCTGTCAGAGAAGCGAAGTAAATCTCCCTCAATGAGTTTATCAGACATGTGCAGTTCATTTTGTGCACGGTCAATCATTGCTTGAGCTTCATCTTTTGGTACTTGTACGACCTCGCCTGTTTCGCGATTATAAAATGTATTATTTGTGTACATATATTGTTCTGTTACAAAGCTTCCATCGCGAAGAACAACGAATGATTTATAATCTGGTGAGAATACATCATGACCGAAGTGAATGTCATTGCTTGAATCAACACCAAGTAAGTTTAGAATTGTAGGTTTAATATCAATTTCACCCGTTGGTTTTGAAATTGTTTTACCTTCTTTTTGACCTGGAACATGAATAAACATTGGTGTTTTTTGTAAGTTCATATGATCAAATGTTGTAATTTCTTCTTTGCCTAAGAACTGTGCCATTGCACGGTTATGGTTTTCAGAAATACCATAGTGGTCACCGTAGAATACGATAACAGAGTTATCATAAATACCTTCTGCTTTTAGACGTTCAATAAAGTGTTTTAACGCTTCGTCTAAATAACGAGCTGTTACTACGTAACGGTCAAATACACTATCACCAGAGTTATAAGGTTCAATGAACTTTGTTCCCTCATCGTAATCAAATGGATAATGGTTTGTTAAAGTAAGGAAACGTGTATAGAACGGTTTCTTAATATTTTTTAACATATCCACTGATTGATCAAAATACTCAATATCTTTTAAACCCCACCCTAGTTTTGTTTCAGGTGTAATTTTATAATCTAATTCGTTAAAGTAACGATCGTAACCAAGTGCAGGGTACACGATGTTACGGTTCCAGAATGTTGCGTTGTTTGCATGGAATACAGCTGTGTAATATCCTTGCTGACGCAGAATTTCTGGGGTTGCTGTATATTCATTGTTACCGTGTGTAAAGAATACAGCACCACGGTCTAATGGGTATAGCGATGTATCTACTAAGAATTCAGCATCTGAAGTTTTTCCCTGTCCAGTTTGGTGGAAGAAGTTATTAAAGTAATAACTTTCTTTTGCAAATTGGTTTAAGAATGGTGTAACTTCCTGATCACCGACTTTTGCACCAATTAAGAATGTTTGCAAGGATTCAAGAGAAACGACAATTACGTTTTTCCCTTTTGCCGTGCCAAACATATTTGGATCTGGTTTACTTTGATTTGTTTTTACATAGTTTTCTGTTTCTTGTAATTTGCTACCATCAGCAAATGCTTTTTGTGAACTTGATTTTGCTTGCAAACCAAGGTCATATACTTGGTGTGTATATAAACCTAAGTTTTTTACGAGCATAACACGGTCAAATGAACGAGTTAATAGCTCTGGGCGTTCAGTTTCTGCAAGACCTAAGTTTGCGAAGAAAATAGCAATAGTTGAAACGAAATATAAAGAACGCATTGGACGTGAGACACGTTCCGTTTTTGCAAAGTCTTTCTTTTTCTTTAATAGTACGAAGAAAAGAATAATATCGGCAAATGCAACGATGATTTTGTAGTTAAGTAGTTCTTTTACACTAGATCCTAGCTGTCCAAAGTTGGATGTTTGGAAAAGGACTGGTAAAGTAACGAAGTCATTGTAGAATCCATAGAACATTACGTTACCAACAAGAATGATTGTTAAAACACAATCAATTCCAAGTGCTATATAGTTCCGTTTCTTCCCTTTTGCGAATAATGCAAGACCCACAAACAGTAATGATGTCGCTAATGGACTAATGAATAAGATAAATTCTTGCATGAAAGATTCAAGTTTTAAATCAAAGCTCGTACGTGTAATAATGTAAGTTTTCAGCCATACAGCCAAAGCAACGAACAAAGTAAAACGTACATTATGAAATTGTGATTTTAAAGATTCCTTCATCCATTCCACCCTTTCTCTATCAGGCTTGGTCGATTTTGGAGCGAAAAATGCTAAAATAAAAAATACATAGTTTTCTTTGCAATGAGTAGAGTTTTTGATATTCACCCATGTACGACTTTAACTATGCATACCCTTTTGGTTTCTTTTGTTGGTTCATAAGTATAACGTCATCTCTGTATTATACAACAAAATTCAGTTCTGAGAAACACTATAACATTTTACATTTTTTTGTATTTTTTAATTGTTACTGCCAGAGAAAACTTTAACATTGGTTTATATGCTCGTCAACTAGAAAATATAACAAAGATAAAGGGGAATGTTAAGAAGAATTCGATATTTTATATTATGAAATATAGGTAGAAAGTATGATGTAATCCGCTAGGAAACTATTATATGAGGGAAAATAGTTATATAAATCCATTTTAGTTTTTCAATATACAAGTCGCTGCTATGCAGAATAAAACATGACCTGCATTCGTATTCTCCCTTTGTTTTCATCCTTACATGTGGCAGGAAAAGGCCCTGACGGTCAGATGCTCTCGTCCACCTAAAAAGGGGGGATGTCGGTTTTTCAACTTGTATCTATATAGAAATGATGCGAACGCTTGTTCTTTCGTTTGTTATCTGTTAAAATGAAATACCATTGGTAAGCTATGTGTATATTTGATGAACTTTTTCTTAAATAACGAAGCTAGTTTTTTAGAAGATATATCTGTTTTTTTGATAATGAAAAAAGTATGGGGGCTGTTTATATGGAGCGGAAATTTTCAGTCGAAGCGTTTTGGAAGAAAGTAAAACATGTAGCAAAACAAGCAGGGCAGTCGGTTATTTATGCGAGTTTATTACTGTTTTATGTGTTGCAAAGACCAGATGTTCCTAAACGGGTAAAGGCAACAATCATCGGAGCGCTTGCTTACTTTATCGCACCAATTGATGCGATTCCAGATTTTATAGCTGGGATTGGTTATACGGATGATTTAGGCGCATTAACAGCTGCATTATTGCAAGCATCTATGCATGTAAATGAAGATGTGAAGGAAAAAGCACAGATGAAATTAGCGGATTGGTTTGGTTCGGATATAGATACATCGTTTATCGATCAAAAATTAGATCAATAGGTGAGAACTGTCA
This sequence comes from Bacillus sp. NPDC094106, assembly GCF_044764345.1. NCBI lineage: Bacteria > Bacillati > Bacillota > Bacilli > Caryophanales > Bacillaceae > Bacillus > Bacillus sp. NPDC094106. The sequence goes on from NZ_JBIWHY010000017.1 coordinate 11,297, forward strand.
TGGACTGACAGTACGAACATAAGCGAGGAAGTGCACTATGCCATCAGGAAAAACACATACGAAAATAAACTTACTTTCCCTTCCGATTGTTTTGTTTATGCTTGTTTCATATGGACTAACAAATTTTGATTTTCTATTAACTTTTGGGATTGGATTTTTAATTGGTACGTTTTTTTTAACACCGGATTTAGATACTCATAGTAATGCCTATAATAAATGGGGATTACTTCGGATCTTTTGGTATCCGTATCAATGTGTGATGCCTCATCGTTCTTTTTTAACGCATACGATTGTAATAGGTGACCTTATTCGTATCTTGTATATGCTACTAGTCTTTTCTCCATTTCTATACATATTAAATGAAACAGTATTAGATGGAAAGCTAGTAGAAATGGCAAAAGAGCACGATGTATCATTAGTGACATTTGTAATGGGAGTTATTGCTGCAAGCGCACTTCATATTATAGCGGATCAATTGAATACACGTCGTAAAAGACTTATGCGAAGAAAAAAGAAAAGACGAAGAAGATAAAGCACTTGCGAATTGCGAGTGCTCTTTTAGGGTTTCAAGGTTGATTACAAAGTTTAATCAAACGTTTGTTTAAGCAGAGGCAGGTTGTAGTGATAGCTTTTCTGAAAATAAATCAAACGTTTGTTTAAAAAAAGTGATTTTATTATTCATAAATTGGAAATGAATAAATAAGCAGAAATTCGGTTTAAAATAATAAAATTTTCAAAAAATATTTCTAAAAAGGAAATGATATGGTAAAGTATAAATATAGCGATATGAAAACGTTTTCCTCGGGCGTTTTTTATTTTAGACTTAAAGGTATGATGACCGGATAGTCTATTGATATGATTATGAGGATTTTAAAACAGGGGATTACAGAAAGGGAGAGGGACAATGAACACATGGACGCAAGTTTACGATCCGTTCGGTAACATTTGGGTTTCCGCAGCGGTCGCACTTATTCCAATTATCTTTTTTTTCTTTGCTTTAGCAGTTTTTCGTATGAAGGGGCATGTGGCAGGATTTATTACAGTGGTATTAACAATTTTAGTTGCAATATTTGCATATAAAATGCCGTTTACAATGGCAATGGCAGCAACTGGATATGGTTTTTTATACGGGTTATGGCCAATTGCATGGATTATTATCATGTCGGTATTCTTATATAAAATTTCTGTAAAAACAGGACAGTTTGACGTAATTCGTGCATCTGTATTATCAATTACGAATGATCACCGTCTACTCGTTATCTTAATTGGCTTCTCATTTGGAGCGTTTCTGGAGGGGGCAGCAGGATTTGGTGCACCGGTAGCAATTACTGCAGCACTTCTTGCGGGTCTAGGTTTAAATCCTTTATATGCGGCTGGGCTTTGCTTAATTGCTAATACAGCACCGGTAGCATTTGGAGCGATGGGGATTCCGATTACAGTTGCGGGGCAAGTAACAGGTATTGATCCACATAAAATCGGGCAAATGGCTGGGCATCAATTACCATTCTTATCACTATTTGTTCCGTTCTTTATCGTATTTTTAATGGATGGCTTCAAAGGAGTAAAACAAACGTGGCCTGCATTATTTGTAGCTGGCGGTTCCTTTGCTATTACACAATTTATTACAGCAACATTTTTAGGGCCAGAGCTTCCGGATATTACATCAGCGCTTGTCAGCTTAGTATGTTTATCGTTATTCCTGAAGGTGTGGCAACCGAAAGAAATCTACCAATCTAATCAAGAAAATGCTGAAGTGGCAGCAACGACTGCATCTATGCCAAGATTAACAGCGGGAAAAGTCGTAAAGGCTTGGTCGCCGTTTATTATTTTGACGGTAATGGTTGTAATTTGGAGCCAAGGTTTCTTCAAAGCTCTATTTGCTCCAGGCGGGGCGTTAGAAAGTCTTGTCTTTAAGTTTGAAATTCCAGGTTTGCACAATCTAGTAATGAAGGCAGAACCGATTGTAAATAAACCAACACCTTATGAGGCAATATTAAAGTTGGATGTTGTATCAGCAACTGGAACAGCAATTCTAATTGCTTGTATCATTTCAATATTTGTGTTGAAAATGAGTGCAAAACAAGCAGTTGAAACGTTTAAAGAAACCTTACAAGAATTAAAAATGCCGATTTTATCTATCGGTCTTGTATTAGGATTTGCATTTATTGCAAACTATTCTGGTTTATCATCGACACTAGCGTTAGCATTGGCGGCAACAGGTGGATTATTCCCATTCTTCTCACCATTCCTTGGCTGGCTAGGCGTATTCCTAACAGGATCGGATACATCAGCAAACGCATTATTCTCTAATCTACAGGCAATTACAGCGCAACAAGTTGGTGTAAAAGAAGTATTGCTTGTTGCGGCTAATACAACAGGTGGTGTAACGGGTAAAATGATATCTCCGCAATCGATTGCGATTGCGTGTGCGGCAGTAGGGCTTGCTGGAAAAGAATCTGACTTATTCCGATTTACATTAAAGCATAGTCTATTCTTCGTAACCATTGTTGGTATTATGACATATGTACAAGCTTATTATTTAACGTGGATGATACCGTAAGCAATAGCCATCAATTTAACACAAACAAGCCAGGTGCTGAAAGCACCTGGCTTGTTTCATAGCCCTAACTCGATGGTTACGCACGGCATGAGAGACTATTCATCCCCGAATAAACACCCTTCCAAGTTTATTGACTCCTCTATAAATAAGTATGCTGATAAAAAGAATAAAATTTAAAAAGAATTCTTCGCCCGCGTCCTCATCTTTCCAGTGAACTTCAAACAGCCAACCTATTCCGTAATTGGCAGCAATCCAGATAGAAAATAATGTCCAGAAATGCATCCAACTTCCCCCAAATAGAGCAGAAAAGAAGGCCATAATTGACAAGCCTCCAAACCAGAAAACAAAAATGATACATATTGCGCAAAACATAAACCTGAAGATAGATCCCAAACAACCCATTATAATTTCACTCCTGATCGAAACTTTATTTTACATATGTGAAGAAATCATATGGCTAATTTTTTATATGTTTTGGTTTTAACTGAATTGTTTTTGTGTATAAAAATATCATTTTTTAGAAAATTATAACACAAAATGTAAAATTGGTATTGTGACCCGTTTGATAATTAGAAAATTCTATCAATCAGAGGAATGTTATTTAGGAACTCTACTTTTTCTTATGCAGAAACTAATGCAAAGAGTTATTTTAATGTAGTAAGTTTGCTAGGGCAGAAACAGTAGAATCCCCACTTCAAGGTAGGTGGGGGTAGTTTAATAGCGGTTCGATAAGGCATATCGACTAGCAGGCAAAAAACGACATATAAAAATACAATTCATTTCTTTGCATTTTTCTGATTATCGTGTATGATGGGAAAGTATTGAAAATTAAATCAGTGATAAACTAGGGGTGCCTAAGTGATGCTTAGGCTGAGAGAGAAGCGCGATAACTTCTTAACCCTTTGGACCTGATCTGGCTCGTACCAGCGTAGGGAAGTTAACGGCTTTACATAACAATGTCTTTATGAGCCAGGTCCTTATTTTACTATGGACCTGGCTCTTTTTATTTTGGCATGCGCTGGCCACAAGTTTTGTTCTCGTCCTTGTCACAAGAAAAGTGGAAGTGGCTCGTTCAGAATGGGAGGGGGATGGAGCTTCAGCCGAGGAGGCGTATTTTGCCTCAGCGGAAGAAGCGAAGCCACCGATTATTCTAGCCACTGGAGCTGAATCTAAGAAAAGCGGAACCGATCATTACGATTGGGTGAAGTGCAAATCAAGATACCTGAAATTACTTAGGAGTCGACTCACGGTTCTGAGCAAGGAAGGTTTCTTGAAATGATAAAGGGGAGGAAACACAAATTATGAAGCAATCTGTTTCAGCTGAGCAAATTGAATTGAAGTCAAGTTTACCAGGGAGTAAGAAAGTCTATGTTGATGGACAGCGTGAAGGTATGAAAGTACCAATGCGTGAAATTGAGCAAAGTGAAACAAATGGTGTACCAAATCCACCGATTCGTGTTTATGATACGAGCGGTCCATACACTGATTCTGCGTACAAAGTTGAGCTAGAAAAAGGAATTCCGGCGCCGCGTCATGCTTGGATTGTTGAGCGCGGGGATGTGGAAGCGTATGAAGGGCGCGAAATGAAACCGGAAGATGATGGTGTGAAGACGGTATCCCAGCATACACTTGTCTTCCCGCAAATGGATCGCAAGCCGCTTAGGGCAAAGAAAGGTGCAAATGTAACACAAATGCACTATGCACGTAACGGTATTATTACATCTGAGATGGAGTATGTTGCGATTCGGGAAGGGATGGAACCAGAATTTGTTCGTAAGGAGATTGCTGAAGGTCGTGCAATTTTGCCGGCAAACATTAATCACCCAGAAGCAGAACCGATGATTATTGGACGTAATTTCCACGTGAAAGTAAATGCGAATATCGGAAACTCTGCGGTTACTTCTTCCATTGCGGAAGAAGTAGAAAAGATGACCTGGGCAACACGCTGGGGTGCGGATACCATTATGGATTTATCAACAGGGAAAAATATTCATACAACGCGTGAATGGATTATTCGTAACGCGCCTGTACCGGTTGGAACAGTGCCAATTTATCAGGCGTTAGAAAAGGTAAATGGGATTGCTGAAGATTTAACGTGGGAAGTATATCGTGATACGTTAATTGAACAAGCAGAGCAAGGCGTGGATTACTTTACAATTCATGCGGGTGTACTTCTTCGTTATATTCCAATGACAGCAAAGCGTATGACAGGGATTGTTTCACGGGGCGGCTCGATTATGGCGCAGTGGTGTTTATACCATCATAAAGAAAACTTCCTATATACTCACTTTGAAGAAATTTGTGAAATTATGAAACAATACGATGTTTCCTTCTCTCTTGGAGATGGATTACGTCCGGGTTCGATAGCAGATGCAAATGATGATGCACAATTCTCTGAGCTTGAAACACTTGGTGAGTTAACAAAAATTGCTTGGAAGCATGATGTGCAAGTAATGATTGAGGGACCAGGACATGTACCGATGCATTTAATTAAAGAGAATATGGAGAAAGAAATTGATATTTGCCAAGGTGCACCATTCTATACACTCGGACCTTTAACAACAGATATCGCGCCAGGCTATGACCATATTACCTCTGCAATTGGTGCAGCAATGATCGGCTGGTTTGGTACTGCAATGCTTTGCTATGTAACGCCGAAAGAGCATTTAGGATTACCAAACAAGGATGATGTTCGCGAAGGAGTTATTACGTATAAAATCGCAGCTCATGCAGCTGATCTTGCAAAAGGGCATAAAACAGCGCAACAACGTGATGATGCACTTTCAAAAGCTCGCTTTGAATTCCGTTGGCGCGATCAATTTAACTTATCTTTAGATCCTGAACGTGCAATGGATTTCCACGATGAAACATTACCAGCAGAAGGAGCAAAAACAGCTCATTTCTGTTCTATGTGTGGTCCGAAGTTCTGCAGTATGAGAATTTCACACGATATTCGTGAATATGCACAAGAAAAGGATTTAGAAACAACGGAAGCAATGGAAAAAGGTATGAAGGAGAAAGCTAGAGAATTTAAAGAAGCTGGTAGTCACTTATATCAATAAATAGAGTATACGATTTTGAACACCTCTTTACTTAATTGATCACATGTACTTAACTTAAATATAGAAGCCCCCTTCGCTAAGACGGTAGCAGAGGGGGCTATTATTATTTCTCCTTTAAGAACGTTCGATCTTTTAAGAATAAATTCCAGAAGAAGATAAAGCCTGGAAGCAAGATTGCGATACCGATCGCATAGAGAATAAGCAAAGCGTAAAAAGTTTCTTTCGTTGTGAAACTTGTGGATACAGTGACATCTGGATAAATGATATATGGTAGATGTGCAACGCCATAAGCGTAGCTCGCAAATGCATATTGTGCAACAACTGCTAAAACAGCAATTCGTGGCCAGCCGAGTGAATCGTGTCTTTTATTTGTCCACCAAAGGGAAGAGTATCCGATGACAAATAAAATAATGGAGACTGTAAACCAAGGAAACTGTTTAATTAATCCTTGCATGAGCCAGTGCGTTTCTGGATCCATAACAACAAGGGCGATAATCGCTGTAACGAGTGTTGCTGGACCGAGTATGATGGCATTACGTCTATAAAGGCGATACGTATCCTCTGAGCGTTGTTCTCTTGCAAAATCAGCTAGAAAAAGAGAGGACAGGAATAGCTCAGAAGTTAATCCGAATAACATATAACAATAAATTACAGGGCTGGAAAGAAGCTTTCCGTATAATAGAACTTCTTTGCCTCCAGAAGTCGTAATATAGGCGCCTTCTGTTACGGGTAAAACCGTAATTAGCAAGGCGGGAATTAAAAGCCCGGTAATACCAGAAATAACGCGCATGGTATGTTCATATTTTGGTACGGAATAGGCAAACACCATAAATGTACTACGAATGGCGACGAGAACTAAAATTAATGTCACAGGTACGAACATGACCGTTGCAAGGGTGAAAGTCGCTTTTGGAAAGAAACCAAGAAATGCAACAACAACAAAAACAAGGAACGTATTAGTGACTTCCCAAGTAGGTGATAAGTAACGGTTGGCAAGCTTTCCAGCAAGTGTTGGATGCTTGGCGTATACCATACCCCAAAAACCAGCTCCGAAGTCAATGGAGCCTAACATGCTATATACGAAGATAAGAGCCCATAAGATGATAATCGCAATACTTGCTTCATGCACGAGAATCTCCTCCTTGCTGCTTTAAATCATTTTGTAATGGATGTCTTGTAAAGAATGTCCGTAGTACGAAAATAGTTAAAGCGCCTAGTCCAATATACAAAATGACGAATACTACAAATAAAGGTCCGACAAAGTCAGCGCGTGTGGCCGAATCGATTGTGCGCTGCATGCCATAAATTGTCCAAGGTTGACGACCGCTGCAGCTGAAAATCCATCCGCATTCAATACCGAACATCATAATCGGTCCACATGCAGCAGTTCCCCATAGTAGCCACTTTGGCAATTCTGCTCCTTTTTTTCGATAAATAAAGTACCAATAGAGAAGAGCAATTGTTGCAACAGCAAAGGTAAACGTGGCTGTACCGACCATTAAATCAAAGAATGTATGGGTATAAAATGGTGGCCATGTTTCTTGTGGAAATGCATTTAACCCTGTTACAACGGTGTTAGGGTCTAATCCAACTAGTAAGCTGAGCATATTGGGAATTTCCAGGGCATAGTTTAATTCATGGGTTACAGGATCCACCAATCCACCAATCGCTAGAGAAGCGTGGGATTTCGTATCAAATAATGCCTCCGCTGCCGCTAATTTTTCTGGAGAATGCTCATGTAAAGCAATTGCGGATTCATGGCCGGAGATCCACATCGTTGCACCGGCAATAAATGTGACGACAAGCCCTAAAAATAATCCTTTTTTATGATAAGCAATTTCCCGTGCGCTTGTATTTCGTTTTAATAATTTAAATCCAGCGATAGAAGCGATGACAGCTGCTCCGGTTGCATAAGCCGTGATTACAACGTGAAAGGAGCTTGTGAAAAAGCTCGGATTAAAGAATGCTTTCCATGGATCAACGTTAAAAACGGAACCGTCTGGATGCATAGAAAAGCCCGCGGGTGTGTTCATCCATGTATTTGCTGAAGTGATTAACACAGCGGATGCAGTAGCACCGAGCATAACGAAAAAGAGAGATACGAGTCTCATAAATGGAGGTAATTTATCGGCTGCATATACATAAATAGACATAAATAACGCTTCTAAGAAGAAGGCAAAAATCTCAATTTGAAAGGGTACGGAAATTACCTGACCGACAATTTTGGCAAATCCGGGCCAAAGAAGTGAAATTTGTACACCGACAATTGTTCCAGTTGGAATTGCAACGCCGAGAAGGATGGCGAAAGCTTTTGTCCATCTTTTTGCCATGACGGCATAATCTGAATCTTTTTTCCAGTGATATAATACTTCGCTTATAAAAATCATTAAAGATAGTCCGATTCCAAGTGTTGCAAAAATAATGTGGAATGCTAATGATGAACCAAAGAAAGCCCGTGACAATGTAACAGTATCCATAATTCTGCTCCTTTTCATTTTTGCCATTATTTTCTGATTGAATTGGAAAATTTATTCAAAAAGATGCCAAAAATATATGTGTATTTTAAAAAGTGAATATGGTATTATGATTCTGAAATCTTCAGAAAAGCTCAAAAAAGGAACGAGAAAACATTTCGTTTGTGTTTTAGAGCAAAATCTTTTATAATTTTTATGCGAACGTAGGTTCTGTTTAGAGGGTGACTGAAACTAACAGAATGAGGAAGTTCATGTGAAATGGAGGGGATGTTTTATGTATCCTGAAGTCATTAACAAAATGGCATTTTCAAAAGAGCATAAAGATTTGTTATTAAAGTTATACAATAAAGAAATTACGCGGCGTGAATATGATCGTCTTGTGCAATCGCTATATAAGCCTACAAAAGAAGCGTGTGAGGGATAGAGAGTAAAGAAGACAATCGAAATCGATTGTCTTTTTTTATGTGTGCGTATGTTTTTGTATTGTTGCTTGGATCACTAGTCATATTTAGCATAAAGGAACTTTTGTAGAATAGGTTTCTTTTACTTTTTACTTCTTAATAATGGTAGTAAAGGCATAAGCGTCGGCCATTTTAATACAGGCGTGGGAGAAGGCCCTGTAATCCATGTATGGAATGGGAGGATGCTACATATAACCATTGTAATGATAGAGAGTGTTGCAGTTAAAAGAAAAAGTAATAGACTATATAGAATTGTATTTGTTTGTATTGTAAATAGAGATAGTAATTTCGTAATGAGTTGTAAAAAGAAATAGTGTGCTAAATAGGCTCCGTATGTGTAGTTTCCGATAAAGCGTAATGTTTTATATAAAGCTCCTCGCCGCTGTACGATCATGATAGACAGCACATATAGTATTAAAATTTCACATACAATGTACAGAAACATGGATGGCTTTAAATAGGTAGATACAGTAAGGTGAATCGAATTTACACCATAGAAGCTAAATAGTTCATAGTTGATAAATAAGAATAGAATAAAAAATAAGATTGTTATAAGTGGTATGTGTTTCGTTACAAATAAACGCCAAGCTTTTAACGCTACAGCTGCAATTCCTCCCATGACGAAGTAGAATGAATAGAAGAGGAAGGAACGATCTGTATAGTGTAAAATGGCTGAACTTGTTAGTTGTTCACCATTAAAAATATAGTGAGAAGAATACCACATTAAGAGAAAATATATGATGGCGAAAATAGCCATATATCTATATGTATCGTGCTGATTATGTGTGCGTCTTTGAAACCAATAGAATAAAGTACATAGCAAGGGGAACAGTAAATGAATTTGGAACATCATGATGACATACCAAAGGTGAGGGGCAGCTGTTCCAAGCAATAGGCTCTTTATCCCACCGTGCCATGTAACGACTTGGTTTGTTGTAAATAAGTAAAGAATGGACCAAAAGAAGTAAGGAGCAAGTAAGTGTGCTGTTTTTTCATAGATGTATTCTTTATAGACAATTTGTTTTGTATATTGACGAATTAAATGAAATCCAACAATAAAGATGAATGCAGGTGCTGAAAATTTTGCGAGATTAAATAACATTCCCATAATGAGAGATTGCTCTAATACGATATTTCCTTGAGTCATTGTATATAGTAAGGAACTTTGCAAAACAACGGCAAGAAAAGCGATACTTTGCAAAACCTTAAATTCTGGGGCGCTTTGTGTCATGTCTTCCATCTCCTTTTCCATACATGATTATAGTACGAAGGCGTGAAAAGGGCTGTGGAAACTTTGTGAAATTTATAACAATTTTATAAAATAGTTTGTTGGCAGAGTGGATGGAGACAAAGATTAAAAAGCAAAGAGGAAGCTAGATTGTTAGCTTCTTCTTTGCTTCGTTCTAGGTGAATTTTGGAATTATTAACCACGATCAGGTGGTGGTGGATCCATAAAAGTAATATTAGTAGGGTTCTCAGGTGGTGGTGGATCCATAAAAGTAATGTTAGTAGGGTTCTCAGGTGGTGGTG
>NZ_JBIWHY010000017.1:21476-103966 GCF_044764345.1 Bacillus sp. NPDC094106
ACGTATCAGGTGGTGGTGGATCCATAAAAGTAATATTAGTAGGGTTCTCAGGTGGTGGTGGATCCATAAAAGTAATGTTAGTAGGGTTCTCAGGTGGTGGTGGATCCATAAAAGTAATGTTAGTAGGGTTCTCAGGTGGTGGTGGATCCATGAAAGTAATGTTAGTAGGGTTCTCAGGTGGTGGTGGATCCATAAAAGTAATGTTAGTAGGGTTCTCAGATGATGGATTAATACTTGTAGCAGCTGAAGCGTTGCTAAAACCGAATGCTGGAAGTGCTAATAAGGCCACCGCAGGTAATACAAAAAATTTTTTTTTCATAAAAAAACTCCCCTCAATTTGTATTCTTGTTAATTATCTGAAAATTCGTAATAAAATTCAATGTAATTCAGGTGGTGTAACTTGAAAAATAAATAACAGAAAATTCAATAAATTAATAAGGGTAAGGATCCTATTTGTTGAAACTATAACAGATAGACTCCTTATTCTATATGAGCTTTAAATAGATGGTTCAGTTTTTAGAGAAACATGTTATGTCGGTACATTCAATGAATGCAATTACTGTTGAAGGAACTAGCGAGCGAATTTGTAACGTTATATAAGAAAATGGCAGCAGAAGAATGAAACCTTGCGTATGCAAGGTTTTTTGTGCTTGAAAAAGGTTTAGTTATGACGAAAACAAAACCACTTATGTAGCAATCTATATCTTTTTTTCAAATATATGTAACAATGAAAGTGCAAAGGAGGTGGGAGCCATTGAAAATCCACATTGAATTAGACCCATCACAAGATGAGATAGAGATTATTGTAAAAGCAAAAGAAGTAACGGATGAAATTCACCATCTTGTAAAAAGGATAGAAGGGGGGAGTGTGAAGCAAATTGTGGGAATTCTAGAGCAGCAATATTATTTGTTGGAACTAAAAGATATTTATTGGTTTTATGCTGAGGGAAGAAAAGTGATGGCACAGACAACGAAGGGGAGGCTTGAAGTAAAGTCGAGGTTGTATGAGCTAGAAACAAGGTTACAAGACGATCGCTTTGTACGATTTTCAAAATCGATATTAGCAAATTTACAACATGTAACGAGTTTTGAAATGTCGTTTAGCGGAAGTATGTGTGCTCACTTTTCAAATGGAATGAAAGAGTACGTTTCGAGAAAATATGTACCACTTATTAAAGCAGCTTTAAATATAGGAGGAGGTTAGAAATATGGTTACATTATTTGATAGAATTGGCGGAAAGGTGCTTTCTGGAATGGCGATGGCAATGTTTTATAGCCTATTGTTTTTAGGGATTGGTTATGTAAAAGGAATGGAGAATATAGAGGTAAAAACACTACTTGTTTATCTTGTTACAGCAAATATTGTCGGGCTGATTTTTTCATTTGCTTCCTTTGTGTTTGAGAAGGAAGAATGGAGCATTCTAAAACAAACAATGATTCATTTTATTATTTTGTTGGGCACATTTTTACCAATTGCTATTTGGATTGGCTGGGTTCCGAATCATCTCGTTCCGATTCTTATTTGTATAGGTAGCTTTATCGTTGTTTATTTCATTATATGGCTCACGATGACAATCTATTGGAAGAAAAAAATCGAGGACTTGAATAATGAACTGAAATAAGATGTTGTGTTCTGTTGAATGCTCGATATACGAAAATAAGCCAATATGGCTTATTTTTTTTGGTTTAAACACAACTAAACACGAATATATTTTCATACAGATATGGGTTAAAAGTGTGTTGTTTTAAAATACACTATTTGAAGGCGGTAACTTTGTATGGCTAGATAATATAAAGAATATAGCCACTTAAAGCGCCAAGAATAACAATGATCCATGGAGGTGCTTTCCAAAATGCTAATAGACAAAATAAGAGAGAAGCGATGACAAAGTCAATTGTACTCATAACGGAACTTGTCCAAATTGGGTTGTAAAAAGCTGATAGTAAAATACCAACAACAGCGGCATTAATGCCGAGGAGTGCACCTTGTACATATGAACAGCGTCTAATCTGATCCCAAAATGGCAATACGCCAATGATGAGTAAGAACGCTGGGAGAAAGATAGCAATTGTCGCAAGAGTAGCTCCTAGTAGTCCATCCAGCACAGCTCCTATGTAAGATGCAAATGTAAAAAGAGGGCCTGGTACAGCTTGTGTTAAGCCGTATCCTGCTAGAAACTGCTCTTTTGTCATCATGCCATTTAATACAAATTCATTTTCGAGAAGAGGAAGAACGACATGTCCTCCGCCAAACACGAGTGAGCCAGAGCGATAGAAACTATCAAACATGGCAATCCAGTGCGAAAATGGTCGTAATATTGGTAACAGGAATAATAAACTAAAAAATAGTAAGAGACATGAGGCGGCAGTTATACGTGAAACAGGAATATGTGTTTTGCTAGCAGGTGGAATATCGTGCTTACGATATAAGAGCCAACCGATAAGACCAGCAAGTAGAATAAGTGTGACTTGCGTCAAAGCACTTGGAAATAATAATGCAATTGCAGCAGTAATAATTGCAATTGTTGTTCGGTTTCGGTCCGGTGTTAATTTCTGTGCCATTCCCCATATTGCATGAGCAACAATCGCTACTGCTACAAGTTTTAACCCATGAATCCAGCCAGCTTCCTCTATATGAAATTGCTGGAGTAGTGAAGCGAAAAAGACAAGAACGAGAACTGATGGGAGTGTAAAGCCGGCCCAAGCAACTACAGCTCCAAGGAGTCCTCCGCGGGATAAACCGATGCCGATTCCAACTTGGCTGCTTGCAGGACCAGGAAGGAATTGACACAGTGCCACTAAATCTCCATAGCTTCGCTCATCCATCCATTTTCGTTTTTGTACATATTCGTGATGGAAGTATCCGAGATGAGCCGTAGGTCCACCAAAAGAAGTGAATCCTAGTTTAAGCGATACGAAGAAAATTTCAAATATTGTTTTCAAAGTGAACCTCCCTGTGGGATTTTAAATATACGTGCATTATACAAGAAGTGGTTATGTAGAAGGAATGGTTGTTATGTAAAGCTTTTGTAAATATTTTTGAAGAGAAGTAACATGCTTTCAAGAAAGCGAAGTTGAAAAAGTCATAATTTATTATGTCCTAGTAATAAATTAGTTAAAGGGGTACCTAAAGTAAGGTGAAATTTATATAAGGAGAATGTTGCTCGTATGAAAAAACATTTCTTTGCTCGGCTAAAAGGGGAGATGGAAGTACCTCCTGTAAATACAAAGGCTTATGGTGTAACAGAATTTATTTTTAATAATGATTTAACAAAAATATATTATAGAATTATATTGAAAAACATTGAGGAAGTTACATCATGTCAGATTCATTTAGGAAAAAAGAATCAGATAGGTCCAGAAGTTTTATTTTTATATGGCCCTGTGAGGCACGGGATTAGCGTGAATGAAGGGATAATTACAGGTGTGGTAACGATTGAAGACCTAGAAGGGCCTTTGCAAAGAAAGATATTTGAGAATCTTATTGAAGAGGTAGATCATGAAAATGCATATATAAATGTTCATACAAAGAGATTTGAAAAGGGAGAAATACGGGGAATGGTGGAGGAGGTAAAGAGCTAGGAATATGAAATAGATAAAAACGTCTGTGAAGTTGAAATTTCACAGGCAGTCTTTAATCCCACTATTTTTTGTGGGGGATTTTTTATCACTCTTTAAACACAAAAATGGAAAGAGAAAAAACAAACAGCTCTAGTATATATACTAAAGCTGTTACAATCTTGTGTCCTTCCAAAAGTTCACCTCTAAGTGAGAGGAAGGGTTATAAGCAAGAAGTGTATAACCTTTTGCTTGAAGATAGTCAATTACCTTTGGAAGAATTTTTACAGTGACACTAGAATCGTGCATTAAAATGACTTCTACTTGTTCGTTGCTTTGGTTCATAACCCGATCCAGTATAGCAGAAGGATTATCATAGCTTTTCCAGTCATATGTATCGATCGTCCAATCCCACATTTTGTACTGAGCGGAAACAAGTGCATCACGATAATTCTTTTTTAAATACGGCATACTGCCATATGGAACGCGAACAAGATGTGTATCTAAATTTGTTACTTGCTGGACGATTGTTTGAGCTTGCTCCATTTCAGAAATTAAAGCAGATGGATCGCCAGTATATAGACGTTTTACATCATGAGACATACTATGCAGCCCAATATAATGTCCTTCCTCAATTAAGCGTTTCATCGTTTGTGGGTAATGTGGTACTTTTCCACCAATAACAAAGAAGGTTGCTTTTCCATGCTTTTGTTTTAAGATGTTTAAAATTTGTGATGTGTATTTATTTGGTCCATCATCAAATGTTAAGTACGCAATTTTTTGCGGAATAGAAGCAGTCTGAGTAGTAGAACGATGTTCAAGTGGAGAGTTAGTCGCTGCTTCAGTATAAGATGTCGTACATGTAGTAATGACTAAAAATATGATAATACATTGAAATACTTGCTTGATCATAACACTCACCCTCAGTTTAACAATCAAAGATGTAAGAAGGCATCGAGAGACGTTTCTCATTATCTTCTTTATATGTATAGCTTTCTCCAATAGAAGCACTCTCAAACAAACTATATTATGGAAATGAAAAATAGCATCCTCTCTTAAAAGAAAGGATGCTATCTGAATATTTCATAGTAATAAAGGCTATACTACAATTATTCTTCGCGTTTTTTCACTTTTTTATAGAAGGAAATAATTGGTTTATAACGTTCGTGCACAAGACCGATTATTTCTGCCACGATTTCAGTAAAGAAAATCAAGACAAACAGAAGAATAATGGATAACCATAATGTTGCGCTAGTGAAAATGATTGCATTTACGCTAAAGAAAATACCAAATGCGTAAATGATAAGTACCGTTGCACGGTGAGAGAAGCCCATTGCCAACAGACGGTGATGTAAATGCGACTTATCTGGTGCAGAAATTGGTTTCTTATTCACAATGCGTCTGATAATCGCAAATGTTGTATCAAAGATAGGAACACCTAAAATGATGATAGGAACAAGGAAACTGAATAACGTTACACTTTTGTATAATCCGAGTAACGATAAAACAGATATACAATATCCTAAAAATAGCGCACCTGTATCTCCCATGAAAATTTTTGCTGGATGGAAGTTATAGAATAAAAATCCAAGTGTACTTGCAAGTGCAATAAGTGCTAGTGGCAGAATGATTACAGCACCAGTACCCATAGGGCTTGTAAAGGCCATATATGCTAACGTTGCAAGAACGATGGATGAAATTCCAGCGGATAATCCGTCTAGTCCATCAATTAAGTTAATGGCGTTTGTAATACCGACAATCCAAAATACTGTAATTGGGTATGCAAGTAACCCAAGTTCAGTATCCCCTAGGAATGGGATATACAATACCTGTACTAATAATCCACTTTTTACAATGAGTATAGCAACTAATAATTGTCCACCGAATTTTACCTTCGCTGATAATTCATACATATCATCTAAAATACCGATGATGACGATGATAACAGCACCTAAGCTTATTGATAGCATTCTTTGCTCATATAATCCACTAACAATAAATCCTACAGCTACACCGATGAAAATTGCCAGTCCACCTAGACGAGGCATTATTTTTTGGTGTACTTTACGTGCGTTTGGCTTATCTGTTGCTCCGATCTTAAATGCTAATTTGATAACGAAAGGAGTAACGACTAGTACAGTAATGAAAGATGCCAAAACTGCATAAATCACTTGTGAGTCCATTAATACCCCACCTCTTATATTTTAACTTAATTTTTAAAGAAGTTATCTGAAAATTATGATGTTTGTTTGCGGGCTCATAACATATGGTATCACAAAAAGATTAGAATTCAATCTTTTTTTCTATTCACTGTAATTGGAAATGAATAAAATATATGACAAATCTATGATGAATGTGCTCTCAAGAGAGAAGGTTACAAAATCTTTACAATAGTATATGGTATAAACATTTTTCATTTAAATTGCAATCGAATAGAAGGATCCTCCTAGCAGCCTTTTTCCTGTACATTGATAGGGGAGTATTGCCTATAAGTGACTATGAATAGGAATGATCGATACAAAAGTTTATTTACTATAAGTGTTTCACGTTAAAATACGTACGTTCCATGTTAAAATATGGAAATGAATATGTAAAGTGCAAATGTACGCTGGAAATGGCATGAAAAACTGAATCATATTCTTTTACAAAATCTAAAAAAAAGAAAGAAAAACCCCTTTCATATAATAAAGAAGTATCTCATTGTTTTTCATTTAAAGAGATACACGTATGTCTTATTTTGAAGTGAAAAAAAGTATCCTGTGCAAAAAAAACGAATGAAAATTACAGTGATGAGTACTGGATATGTAGGATTAATTATAGGAGTAGATTAGGGGCAGTTATGTGTTTTGATATAGATAAGAGGAAAATAGAACGAATGAAGCAATCATAGGAGCTAGTGCGGTGTTTATTAGAAAGGTATGTAACGCTTATGAGGGAACCTATTTTATTTGATGGGAGAAATTGTTATACTGTTGAGGACGTTGCGAAACATAGATTGGATTACTACTCTGCTTGGAAGAGAGAGCATTTGTAATCGTAATGTTTCTATCGTCTAGTTAGGACACTTTCTTTTGTCCGACTGTATTCTCATATATAATGACAGTGTAACAATAACAGCATATATTGTAATTAGTGAAAGAAAAGAGGCAGTGAAATGACTGAACGTTTAAAAGTAATGACGATTTTTGGAACACGTCCAGAAGCGATAAAAATGGCACCTCTTGTGTTAGAGTTGCAAAAGCATTCTGAGAAAATTGAGCCGATTGTGACAGTAACAGCGCAGCATCGTCAAATGTTAGATCAAGTGCTGAATATCTTTGGTATTACACCAGACTTTGATTTGAATATTATGAAAGATCGTCAAACTTTAATTGATATTACAACACGTGGTTTAGAAGGTCTAGATAAAGTAATGAAGGAAGCGAAACCTCATATTGTTCTTGTTCATGGTGATACAACAACGACATTTATTGCGAGCCTTGCAGCCTTTTATAATCAAATTCCAGTAGGACATGTTGAAGCAGGACTTCGCACATGGGATAAATATTCTCCATATCCAGAAGAAATGAACCGTCAATTAACAGGTGTAATGGCAGATCTTCATTTCTCTCCTACAACAAAATCAGCAACGAACTTACAAAAAGAGAATAAAGATGAAGCACGTATTTTTGTAACAGGAAATACAGCGATTGATGCACTTAAAACAACTGTAAAAGAGACATACAGTCATCCAGTATTAGAGAAGCTTGGAAATGATCGTCTTATACTTATGACAGCGCATCGCCGTGAAAACTTAGGTGAGCCAATGCGCAACATGTTCCGCGCTATTAAACGTCTTGTTGACAAACACGAAGATGTACAAGTTGTGTACCCGGTTCATATGAATCCTGTTGTTCGTGAAACAGCAAACGAAATTTTAGGAGACCATACCCGTATTCATTTAATTGAGCCGCTAGACGTAATTGATTTCCATAATGTTGCAGCTCGTTCATACTTAATGCTAACAGACTCTGGTGGTGTACAAGAGGAAGCTCCGTCTCTTGGTGTACCAGTTCTTGTTCTTCGTGATACGACAGAACGTCCAGAAGGCATTGAAGCAGGTACATTGAAATTAGCAGGTACAGATGAGGAAACAATCTTTACACTTGCTGATGAATTGTTATCAAATAAAGAAGCGCATGACAAAATGGCACAAGCATCTAACCCTTACGGTGATGGTCGTGCTTCAGAGCGTATCGTAGAAGCAATTTTACAATACTTTAATAAAAAGTAAGTAAAAAGAGCCAATTCCTATAAGAATTGGCTCTTTTTATTTTTTTTACTGATGATTTCGCATAATCCATTCTGCATGGGCATTTGTAGATGCAGATGGTATTGTTGGTTTTTTATTTTCAGTAGATTCTTTTTTAGAATTTGTACTAGAGTGTGAATTCGCAGATTCATTTTTACTTGAATCTGTATTGTCATTTGAACTTGTATTTGTATTTGTATTTGTATTTGTGTTTTCGTTTGAATCTGTACCTGTATTTGTATTTGTATCAGTTGTAGAATCTGTTTGCTGATCTCCTTTTCCAATGTTTTTCAGAATGGTATTATGAACTGTCTGAACACTCATCTCATTAGGTAGGAAGTAATAGATACCATCTATTTTTTTATCTTCACCTTCTAACTTAAGTGTTTCGATATTAGCAGGATCAAATCCAGAAAATTTATTGTAAAGGGCGAGTCCGTCAGATATAGGGATATCAGTTTTTACATATTTTCCAATTACTGTTGTTAAATCTTTAATCTTAAATACTGTTGAAGTGGAATTCAACTTGTGTACAACAGCAGCGAGTACTTGACGTTGTCTCGCTGCACGGCCGTAATCTCCATTTGGATCTTGTTTTCGCATGCGAACATAAGCAAGTGCTTCTTCCCCATTCAAGTTTTGTTTGCCTTGCTTAAAGTTAATTTTCTTATCGTAGTCTATATCAGAACGTTCCCAGAAATCAAAAGGAACATCTACTGTAACACCGCCAACGGCATCAACAATGCCTTTAAATCCTTGGAAGTCAATTTTAATATAGTGATCGACAGGAACTTTTAAAAAGTTTTCGACAGTATCTATCGCCATCTTTTCTCCACCGTAAGCATGCGCCGCATTGATTTTATCTTTTTTATTCTTTCCTGCAATCGTAACCCGAGAGTCACGTGGAATGCTCATGAGGGAAACTTTTTGAGATTTTGGATCCACTGTTGCAATCATAAGAGAATCGGTACGACCATTTTTTCCATCGGTTGCATAATCTTCAATTCCCATAATGAGAATAGTGAAAGGCTCTTTCGTAATTTGAACTTCTTCTGTTCGTAATTTGGACTTATCACGTGTAAAGCCACTATACATCCCCATGAGAGAAGAATAGGAATTAAACATATAAAGTCCTACGCTACCAAGTAAACATGCGAAAATAAGGAATACGAAAAGTTTACGTCTTCGCTTCTTCTTAACTCTTCTTTTCTGGAGATGATAATAACGATCTTCCATATATAATCTCCTTTTAATTTGTAAGGTATTATTTTCAGTTATTCTATCGCAAGATTGGGAGGTAGAATAACTTGATTTGTCATTGATAATAGGAATGTAGGTTTATTGCGGAGCATCTTGCTCTAAATACAACATATTGTCTTCTTCAATTGTACATTTCCCATTTGTTAGCTCAATCATCCAATTTTTGAAATTATGCTTTTGGTCTTCCTCTACGTAAATATCAAATGTCACGTTTTCTAGATAATGTATATCTTTAATCGCGTACTCTGAGTGACGTAATTCGTTTTCAACTTTACCAAGTAACGTATAATCAATCTCTGTCTTCATAACGCGCATTAGTTTGCGTTCTACAACACCTACGTGACGAATTCCTTCACTTGTACATTTTCCATATGCACGAATTAAACCGCCGGCACCAAGTTTAATGCCACCAAAATAACGTGTAACGACAACAACTATATCTTTCAAATCGCGTTTTTTTAGTACTTCTAACATTGGTACGCCAGCTGTACCGCTCGGTTCACCATCATCATTCGCCTTTTGAATTTGATTTTGTTCACCAATTAAATAAGCAGAACAGTTATGTGTCGCATTCCAGTGCTGCTTTTTTATTTTTTGGATAAACTCTTGAGCCTCTTCTTCTGTTGTGGCTCGGCTAATATAGCAAATAAATCTTGATCTTTGAATGACAATTTCGTGCTCACCGTAGCCTTTGATTGTTAAATATTGTAATAGCAATGGTATACGCCCCTATCTTTCAAAATGCTTAGTACTTTACATTGTAAAAGGGGGAGTTTTTAGATTCAAACATTTTTTACAAACATATTATAATTTGTAAGATAAATTTAGTGTCTTTGTTGTAAATTGTCGAGACATTTATTATAATTTTAAGCCAGCATTCTCATACATTAATGCACCTTTTCTGGTTTTCGTGTAAAATTAGGGAATAAAAACTTTTTTTTATAAGGTAGGTACGAAAATGAGAACAGCTATTGTTACTGATAGTACAGCATATATACCAAGGCATATTCGTGAAGAACTCAATATACATATGATTCCATTAAATGTAGTTTTTGGGACGGAATCTTATCAAGAAGAAACAGAGATTACAGCGGATGATTTTTATGTAAAAGTACGTGAGCAGGAAGAACTTCCTAAGACTTCTCAACCAGCAATTGGAAAATTTGTAGAGCTATTTGAGGAATTAGCGAAAGAATATGACGCTGTTATTAGTATCCATCTTTCAAGTGGGATTAGTGGTACATATCAAACAGCAACAACAGCCGGGCAGATGGTCCAAGGAATTGACGTATATACGTATGATTCTGAAATTAGTTGTGAAGTACAAGGGTTTTATGTTCGTGAAGGTGTAAGAATGGCAAGTGAAGGAAAAACACCTGAAGAAATTTTGACGCGATTTGATGAAATGAAGCAAACAATAGATGCGTATTTTGTTGTAGATGATTTGCATCATTTACAGCGAGGCGGTCGCTTAAATAGTGCGCAGGCTTTTATTGGTAGCTTGCTACAAGTAAAGCCGGTTTTATATTTTAGAGATAAGATTATTATTCCATTTGAAAAAATTCGCACCCGCAAAAAAGCATTAAAGCGCATTGTTGAAATTTTTGATGAGCAGGCAAGTAAAGGTGTACCGATGGAAGCTGTTATTATTCATGCGAATCGCAAAGAGGAAGCGAAAGCGTGGCAGCAAGAATTACAAGAAGAATACCCTCATGTTACAATCCGTATTAGTTATTTTGGTGCTGTAATTGGTACACATTTAGGCGAAGGTTCACTTGGTTTAGGTTGGTATACAAAATAATAAAGATGTAAAAGCTCTCTGTTTGAAGAGAGTTTTTTTACGGTAGGTATCTATTTGACAAGTTAATATTTGGAAGTGATAAAATGTACATAATCTTAAATGAGGAAAGTTTTATTGCTTATTTTTTATAAGAAACTATTTTATAATAAAGGTGAGGTGAAACATATGGAGCATAATTCTTGTTTATGTCCAAAGTTTGAATCGGCTTTTACACTGCTTAGTAAGAAGTGGACAGGTTTAATTATTAAATCTTTACTAGAAGAGCCGAAGCGTTTTAGAGAAATCGCTGATATTATCCCAAATATGAGTGATCGTATGTTGTCGGAACGTTTAAAGGAATTAGAGAGCGAAGGTATCGTTGTACGTAACGTTTATCCAGAAGTACCTGTTAGAATCGAATATGGGCTAACAGATAAAGGGAAAGCATTGGAAAGCGTTATGAATGAAGTCCAAAGTTGGGCTGAAAAATGGGTGGATTAAAGTTAAGTTGTGCTTCGTGAGGTTTTCTATATTGAGAAAAAACGCAGGGGAAATTCCTCTGCGTTTTTTTATCCCGCAACAGCACGAATTGTGAGGGCTAATAATCAGTGAGGATGAAGAAATCCCCACTGATTAAAGTTTCACTTTATGTAACAAGCGAATGACAATTGCATGAAAAAATAGTGTGTTTTTCTTAAGATTCTGCAAATAAATACAGGATTAGAGCGATTTTGTCATAGGATTACAAAGAAAATATTACATTTATTTTACAAAAACGTAACATTGATAAAAAAACTCCCGAATTATGGTATAAATTTTAGTAGATTATATTCGGAAAAAGAAAAAAAGAAAGCGGTGTAAAAATAAAATGAAAAAGCTAAAGATGGCTTCTTGCGTATTAGCTGCAGGAATGATGTTTTCAGTAGTAACACCAAGTGTATTCGCAGAAAATATGAACGATGTAAAAACACAGATTAACGCACAAAATGACACTTTACATAAACAACAACAAGAACGTGATGAGCTTCAAAAACAAATGAATGACTTAAATAAAACAATTCAAGGTTTAGATAAGTCTGTTCAAGAAAATGCAGCAAAGCTTGATGAAACAACAAAAAAAGTTGCAGAAACAGAGCAATTAATCGAGAAAAAGAATAAAGATATCGCAGAGTTACAAACAAAAATTGCAAAACGTGAAGATTTATTAAGAAAGCGTTTAGTAGCACTTCAAGAACAACCAAACACGAACGTTGTAACAGAGGTTGTTGTAAACTCTAAAAACCTTGCAGATTTAGTAGATCGCTTAACTTCTGTTTCTAAAATTCTTGCATCTGATGAAGATATCATGAAAACACAACAAGACGATCAAGCAGCTGTGAAAAAAGATGTTGAAACGGTTAAAGTAAAACAAAAAGAATTAAAAGAAGCACAAGCACAAATCGAAACTGCAAAGAAAGAACTTGACGCTGAAAAAGCAAAAAAACAAGAAGCAGTAACTGATTTAAATGGTAAAATGGATACTGTTGTAAACAATATGACAAGTACAGAAGGTCAATTGAAAGAGCTTGAAAAACAAGCATTATACTTACAACAATTAGCTGAAAAAGAAGCGCAAGAAAAAGCGGCACAAGAAGCAGCTGCTAAGAAACAAGCAGAGCAAGCTCAACAGCCGGCACAACCAGCTGCTCCAGCAAATAATGGTGGACAAGCTACAAAAGAGCAACCTAAGAAAGAACAACCAAAACAAGAGAAAAAACCAGCTGAGTCAGCACCAGCTTCAAATGCAGGTGGCATAATTGGTAAAGCGGAACAATATCTTGGTAAGCCATATGTTTGGGGAAGTGCATCTCCATCAAACGGCGGTTTTGACTGCAGTGGTTTCATTTCTTACATTTATGGTGTAGGTCGTCAAGATGTTGCTGGTTACTGGAACTCAGTTTCTAAAGTAAGTAGCCCACAACCAGGAGATTTAGTATTCTTCCAAGGTACGTATAAATCAGGTCCATCTCACATCGGTATTTACGCTGGTAATGGAAAAATGATTCATGCTGGTGATAGTGGTATTGGATATTCTGACTTAAGCAGCAGCTACAATCAAAAACATTTCTTAGGTTATGGTAGATTCTAGGATTTGAATGATATAAAACATGTGTATAAAGTCGATAGCTTACTATTTTATAAGTAGGTTATCGGCTTTTTTGATTTTTTACGAGATAACGAGAAGGGATTATAGTAGAGCTGGAGGTGCTTGATGATGCTAGCAGGAAAGCAAATGTTACTAGAAGAACTTTCGTTATCGAAGGATGAACTAGAGTTTTTAGAAAGACGAGGAGATATTTCTTTAGCAAAAGGGATAACCAAGAAATCTTCACGCTCTGTATGCCAGCGCTGTGGAAATACAGAGCAGCGGTTATTTGCATCGTTTTTATGTAAAAGGTGCAATCAAATGTGTACGTATTGCCGAAAATGTATCACGATGGGGCGAGTGGGAGAATGTACAATGATTGTTCGAGGTACTCGTGATATAGAAAGAGAGTTCCTGTCACAACCTTTACAGTGGGAGGGAAAGCTATCACCCGGGCAGGAAATAGCAGCAAATGGCGTAGCAGAAGCAGTGTGCCGAAAAGAATCTTTTTTTATATGGGCGGTATGCGGTGCTGGTAAGACAGAAATGCTATTTTATGGTATCGAAGAGGCACTAAAAAAGGGAGAGTGCGTTTGTATTGCGACGCCCCGGACCGATGTCGTGCTGGAATTAGCTCCCCGGTTACAAACGGTCTTTCCAAATGTACCAGTTGCGGCACTGTATGGTGGTAGTCTAGATCGTGAAAAGGAAGCAAAACTTATCATATCCACAACACATCAGTTGCTTCGTTATTATAGGGCATTTGATGTCATGATTGTAGATGAGATTGACGCCTTTCCATATACGATGGACAAAATGTTACATCATGCGGTAGAGCAAGCAAGTAAAGAGAGAGGCGCACGTATTTATTTAACTGCGACCCCAGAAGAGAAGTGGAAACGTAATATTCAAAGTGGTAAACAAAAAGGTGTCATTATTCCAGGACGTTATCATCGTTATCCTTTGCCAATTCCTAAGTTTCAGTGGTGTGGTGATTGGAAAAAATTCCTCAGACGTAAAAAAATTCCCCATGCGTTACTACAATGGTTAAACATATATCTAGATAAACAATATCCTATTTTTTTATTTGTTCCCCACGTGCGCTACGTAGACGAAGTATGTTTATTATTAAAAGAATTAGATGATCGAATTGAAGGTGTTCATGCGGAAGATCCAAAGAGAAAAGAAAAAGTAGCGGCCTTTCGTAAAGGAGATATTCCACTATTAGTAACGACAACCATTTTGGAGCGTGGTGTAACAGTTGCAAACCTACAAGTAGCTGTGTTAGGTGCAGAAGATGTTATTTTTTCAGAAAGTGCACTTGTTCAAATTGCTGGCCGTGTTGGCAGGAGCTCTCGTGAACCGGATGGGGATATTCTCTATTTTCATTATGGAAAAACAGAAGCAATGATTCGTGCAAAAAAGCATATTCAATTTATGAATAAGAAGGCGAAGCAACAAGGGGTGATAGATTGATGCATTGTCTACTTTGTGATGATTACATTTCTGAGGCTGCTAGCTGGTATTCTTTTTTTATTCAGTCACAAAAGCGGTACATATGCGATCGGTGTGAACGAAAGCTTTCCTATATTATAGGAGAAATTTGTGATGATTGCGGTCGGCCGTTTGCTTTTCTTGATCAGGAATATAGAGAAGGAGATATATGCAAAGATTGTGTTAGTTGGAGAGAAGAAGGGAGATTCAGATTGATAAAGAATCGATCTGTATATGCTTATAACGATGGAATGAAGGAAATATTAGCTCAGTTTAAGTTTCGAGGGGATGCGGAGCTTGTACGGATTTTTTATACAAATTTTGCCACGGCATTTCTAAAATATTTTTCAAATTATGAGGCCATCCTTCCAGTTCCGCTTAGTAGGGAACGAGAATATGAGCGCGGCTTTAATCAGGCGGAGCTATTAGCATCTTGTTTGCCAATTCAAATTTTGCAAACGTCTTTAAGTAGACATGAGACGGAAAAACAGAGTAAAAAAAAGCGTGTAGAAAGACTTTCGGCAGCAAATCCTTTTTACTTTCGAGAAGAAGAGATGGTTGCTGGGAAACATCTTTTACTCGTTGATGATGTGTACACGACAGGGATTACGGTTAGGCAAGTTGGACAGCTTTTGTATGATGCGGGGGCTCAAAGTGTTTCAAGCCTGACGCTGTGCCGCGGGTAATATGTGTATGTCGAAAGATACAATAAAAAGACGACAGGTCTTCTTTGACTTGATATGTTGTCATTCGGTATAGTCAAATTATAGGGCAAATGTCCTGATTTTTAGAGTGAAGGGAATGGAACGAACATGCAAGGAAGAGTAAAGTGGTTCAATGCAGAAAAAGGATTTGGGTTTATTGAGCGCGAAGATGGTGATGATGTTTTTGTCCATTTTTCTGCAATTCAACAAGATGGATATAAGTCATTAGAAGAAGGTCAAAAGGTAGAATTTGATATTGTAGATGGAGCGCGTGGACCGCAAGCAGCGAATGTTGTGAAATTGTAATTTTGAATGAATCGTTTTGTGAGAAACATAGAGCTGCGTATGTGGTGGCGGTTTATATAATATTTAATTTGATCTTTCAACATAAAAATTGCGGCTATAAAGAACAGAAGGAGACTGCTACTCATTGTCTCCTTCTTTTTTTACATAGCATGGGGATAAAAAGGTCCCTGACCGCTACTATCCAAGGGCGGATGTTATTTCCCACTGAAAGCTTAGAATTTATGCCGATTTTCAATTTATAAATTGAATTTTGATTTGCTAGTATGTACATTACGGCTATGAAAAACAAAAGGAGACTTTCGCTCATCATCTCCTTCTGCTTTTGCATGGCATGGGGCTAAAAAAAGTCCTGACCGTTTCTATCCAAGGGCGGATGCTCTCTCCCACCTAAAAGAAATGGTTTTAAGTCGTTTATTACTATTATTGAAAACGTTGTCGAAAAGTTGTTTCTTTTCTGTAACGAATTGTCCACACTTATATTCGTTAATTACGATGTAAATAGGGTAAAATAAAAATAGAAACGATGCATCTTTTCTTTTCAACAAAAAACGATAAAAAAATTGCAATTTCGCTAACTTTTTTTAAAAAGTTAGAAGGAATTTTTAAGCCGTTGTCGAAACAGTATACATAGGCTTGAAAGGAGGAATTCATCTATGAAATTCAACATTCGTGGTGAAAATATTGAAGTAACTCCAGCATTAAAGGATTATGTCGAAAAAAAACTTGGTAAACTAGAGCGTTATTTTGATACATTCCCAGAGATTAAAGTTAATTTAAAAGTATACTCTGACAAGCAGCGTGTCGAGGTAACAATCCCATTTACAGATTTATTACTTCGTGCAGAAGAAACTCACAGCGATATGTATGCTGCAATTGATTTGGTAGTAGATAAAATTGAACGACAAATTCGTAAACATAAAACAAAAGTGAATCGTAAATTACGTGAAAAAGGTTCTCCTAAAAATGCATTTATTCTTACAGAGCCGGTAGCGGTTCAAGAAGAAGTGCAAGAGGATGAATTAGAACTTGTACGTACAAAACGATTTGATTTAAAACCAATGGACGTTGAAGAAGCTATTTTACAAATGGATATGTTAGGTCATAACTTCTTCGTCTTCACAAATGCGGATACAAATGAAACTAATGTTGTATATGGCCGCAAAGATGGAAAATATGGATTAATTGAAACAAAATAATAAGTCGAAAGCGTAGCTGTAAAAAGCTACGCTTTTTTATTTTCATGAAAGTGAGTTGTTTTTCCATATAAAGGTTGAGTAAAACTTTGTAATAGGGCCCTATTAATCAAAGCTTCCCTTAATTTAGGATTGACATTTGGACGATTGTTGTCATAGTTATAAGACAAGTGTTACAATTACCATTAGGTGTATACATTTTGTTTTTTAATTAGGAGAAAACTTGGCAGAAAATAAATTTGCTTTTTATAACGACTGATTGATGAATAGAGAGATAGAGCACAATCGGAAGTTTTATTTTAATAAAAAGAGGAGCGTATTTCCTATGATCGGTATTTTAAAAAAGGTGTTTGATGTAAACCAACGCCAAATTAAACGTATGCAGAAAATGGTGGACCAAATAGAGGCGTTAGAAGCATCTATACAGCCATTAACTGACGAACAATTAAAAGGGAAAACAGTTGAGTTCAAAGAGCGTCTGACAAAAGGCGAAACAGTAGACGATCTGCTACCAGAAGCTTTTGCGGTTGTTCGTGAAGCGGCAACGCGTGTTCTTGGTATGCGTCCATACCCTGTTCAGCTAATGGGTGGTATTGCCTTGCATGAAGGGAATATCTCTGAGATGAAAACTGGTGAAGGTAAAACATTAACATCTACTTTACCAGTATATTTGAATGCTTTAACAGGTAAAGGTGTTCACGTTGTTACAGTCAACGAATATTTAGCACAGCGTGATGCTAGTGAAATGGGACAACTTCATGAATTCCTTGGTTTAACAGTAGGAATTAACTTAAATAGTATGTCACGTGAGGAGAAGCAAGTTGCTTATGCTGCTGATATTACGTACAGTACAAATAATGAGCTAGGATTCGATTACTTGCGTGATAACATGGTGCTATATAAAGAGCAGCGCGTTCAGCGTCCACTTCATTTTGCGATTATTGATGAAGTCGATTCCATCTTAGTCGATGAAGCGCGTACGCCGCTTATTATTTCTGGACAAGCACAAAAATCAGCAGAATTATATATGTTTGCAAATGCATTTGTTCGTACGTTAGAAAATGAAAAAGATTATTCATTTGACGTGAAAACGAAAAATGTTATGTTAACAGAAGATGGGATTACTAAGGCAGAAAAAGCCTTCCATATTGAAAACTTATTCGATTTAAAACATGTTGCACTTCTTCATCATATTAATCAGGCGCTTCGTGCACACGTTGTCATGCACCGCGATACAGATTATGTGGTACAAGAAGGTGAAATTGTTATTGTCGACCAATTCACTGGTCGTCTTATGAAAGGTCGCCGCTATAGTGAAGGATTGCACCAAGCAATTGAAGCAAAAGAAGGCGTAGAAATTCAAAATGAGAGCATGACACTTGCGACCATTACATTCCAAAACTACTTCCGTATGTATGGAAAGTTATCAGGTATGACTGGTACGGCGAAAACGGAAGAAGAAGAATTCCGTAACATTTATAATATGCATGTTATTGTGATTCCAACAAACAGACCAATCGTTCGTGATGACCGTGCGGATTTAATTTTCAAAACGATGGAAGGAAAGTTCAATGCGGTTGTGGATGATATTGTAAACCGTCATAAACAAGGACAACCGGTTCTTGTTGGTACGGTTGCGATTGAAACGTCTGAGCTTATTTCAAAAATGTTAACACGTAAAGGTGTACGCCATAACATTTTGAATGCAAAAAACCATGCGCGTGAAGCAGATATTATTGCAGAAGCAGGATTTAAAGGGTCTGTAACGATTGCAACAAACATGGCTGGTCGTGGTACAGACATTAAGCTAGGTGAAGGTGTAAAAGAAGTTGGTGGCTTAGCAGTTATCGGCACAGAGCGTCACGAAAGCCGTCGTATTGATAATCAGTTACGTGGTCGTTCTGGACGTCAAGGAGACGCTGGTGTAACACAGTTCTACTTATCTATGGAGGATGAACTGATGCGCCGCTTTGGCTCTGATAATATGAAAGCAATGATGGATCGCCTTGGTATGGATGATTCTCAACCAATCGAAAGTAAAATGGTTTCCCGTGCTGTGGAATCTGCACAAAAACGTGTAGAAGGAAACAACTATGATGCACGTAAACAACTTCTGCAATATGACGATGTCCTTCGCCAACAACGTGAAGTGATTTATAAACAACGTCAAGAAGTAATGGAATCTGAAAACTTACGCGGCATCATTGAAGGTATGATGAAATCTACTGTAGACCGTGCCATTGCTCTTCATACGCAAGAGGAAATTGAAGAAGATTGGAACATCAAAGGTCTTGTTGACTACTTAAATACAAACCTTCTTGAGGAAGGCGATGTGAAAGAAGATGAATTACGTCGCCTTGCGCCAGAAGAAATGAGCGAACCAATCATGGCAAAATTAATAGGGCGCTATGATGCAAAAGAAAAGCTGTTACCGGAAGAACAAATGCGTGAATTCGAAAAAGTTGTTGTATTCCGCGTTGTAGATACGAAGTGGATGGATCATATCGATGCGATGGATCACCTTCGCGAAGGTATTCATTTACGTGCTTACGGTCAAATTGACCCACTGCGTGAATATCAAATGGAAGGATTCGCGATGTTCGAGGCAATGATTGCTTCTATTGAAGAAGAAATTTCTCGTTACATTATGAAAGCAGAAATCGAACAAAACCTAGAGCGACAAGAAGTAGCACAAGGTGAAGCGGTTCGTCCAACAGATAGTGGTGAAGAAGCAAAAAAGAAACCGGTCGTAAAAGGTGAGCAAGTTGGACGTAACGATTTATGTACATGCGGCAGTGGCAAAAAATATAAAAACTGCTGTGGTATTGGGAAATAAAGAAAAGCGAGGCCACCGAGTATACTAGCCGCCAGAGCTAGATAAAAAAGTGGAGCTTACGGTTTTATCCACAACTTTCCAATCTGAAAATGGAAAGTTGCAGGGAATATCCATATAATAAAAAGGACTAGACTCTCTCTGTAACAAGCGGGGAGAGTTTCCCTTGTTTTCATATAAAAGTAACAGCAATTACATAGAGGTGAAGAAAATGGAATTAGTAGAAATTAGACAAGAATTAGAGAAAATGGCTAAGAGATTAGCGGCTTTTAGGGGGTCTCTTTGACCTTCCTGCAAAAGAAAAACGTATTGCAGAATTAGAAGAAACAATGATGGGCGCAGGTTTTTGGGATGACCAACAAGGTGCGCAAACAGTAATTAACGAAGCGAATGCACTAAAGGATATGGTTGGGAAGTTTCGTCAATTAGATGAAACGTTTGAAAATTTAGAAGTGACACATGAACTTTTAAAAGAAGAATACGATGAGGATTTACATGAAGAGTTAGAATCTGAAGTGAAATCTTTAATTCAAGAAATGAATGAGTATGAGCTTCAGTTATTATTAAGCGATCCTTATGATAAAAATAATGCTATTTTAGAACTGCACCCAGGTGCGGGTGGAACAGAGTCACAAGACTGGGGCTCTATGCTATTACGTATGTACACAAGATGGGCTGAGAAGCGCGGATTTAAAGTGGAGACAGTTGATTATTTACCAGGTGATGAAGCTGGAATCAAGAGCGTTACGCTATTAATTAAAGGACATAATGCTTATGGTTACTTGAAAGCAGAGAAAGGTGTACATCGCCTTGTACGTATTTCACCGTTTGATTCTTCAGGTCGTCGCCATACATCATTCGTATCTTGTGAAGTTGTACCTGAATTCAATGATGATATCGAAATTGAAGTTCGTACGGAAGATTTAAAAATAGATACGTATCGTGCAAGTGGTGCAGGTGGACAGCACGTTAATACGACAGATTCAGCAGTTCGTATCACGCATACGCCAACGAATACAGTTGTAACATGCCAATCAGAACGTTCTCAAATTAAAAACCGTGAGCATGCGATGAAAATGCTAAAAGCGAAATTATATCAAAAGAAATTAGAAGAGCAACAAGCGCAGTTAGATGAAATCCGTGGGGAACAAAAAGAAATTGGCTGGGGTAGCCAAATTCGTTCTTATGTATTCCACCCATACTCTCTTGTAAAGGACCATCGTACAAATACAGAGGTTGGTAACGTGCAAGCGGTTATGGACGGTGAAATCGATCCATTTATTGATGCGTATTTACGCTCTCGCATTTCCTAAGAAAAAAGCCAACAGATTGTTGGCTTATAGGTGGGGAAATAGAGGAGTATAAAGAGGTATACCTTGTCTGTGTATGGATAAGAGAAGGAGGAAGAGAAGTTGGGGTGACAACTTCTCTTTTTGCTAGGATTGGTTTTAGGATACAATGTCGTATATTGTTTTGTAAAAAGCAGAAAATATAAGAACTGAGTTGTAATTGAGAAGAAATTTGTATAGAATTCTTCCTTTCTGTTTCTCAGAAAAAGTTTCTTTGTAAAGATTTAGAGTTGTTCACAGAATTGAAACAATTAGCGAAGGCTTTGCTTCAGTAGGGTTCTTGGTGAATTTGTAAAAAATATCCTGTTCATGTTAGTTTTTCTACATTAGGATAATGATTATAATGGCAAGTAAGCACATTATAAAAGTATGGCTATCAATAATAAGAAGAATATCAATAATGGGGAGCGATAGAAGTGAAAAAGAAATTGTTGACTGTTGCATTAGGGACATCATTGATTTTTGCCTTAGGAGCGTGTGGGAAGAAAGAAGAGAGTAAGTCTTCTAGTCAATCTGCAAGCACGGATACTGCAGAGAAAATTTTCCAAAAGAGTTGTGCAGGTTGTCATGCAAGTGATTTATCTGGAGCAACTGGACCGGATTTACGAAAAGTAGGTGGGAAATACGACGCAGCGGATATCGAAAATATTATTAAAAAAGGACGCGGAGCCATGTCACCAGGATTAATTCAAGGTGAGGATGCGAAAAAAGTATCAGAATGGTTGGCAGAACATAAATAAGAAGAGTAGAAGATTATTCTATATATACATCAATTAAAAAACCGACATAAACCCCCTCTTTTTAGGTGGGAGAGAGCATCTGGCCATGCATAGAAGCGGTCAGTGCCTTTTTCTGCCACATGCGAAGTAAAAACAGAAAGAGCCAACGAGTGTAGATTACTTTTTATTCTGCATAGCAGGGATGTAGATGTTGAAAAATTAAAATGGATTTATATAGCTGCGGGAAATAGCCAATAAAAAAGCCGAGTTGACATAGAGTCTCGTTGCTAAGGTTCTTTCATATGGAAAGCTCTTAGTATGAGAAGGGAGTCTGCTCGGTTTTTTTCGCTTTCATGAATAACAAATACGCAGTTTTCATCTTTTGTACGCTGTAACATAACTGTAACAAAAATGTATCCGAATTGGAAACCGATTGATGTTACAATGTAATTTGTAGAATTTTGATGAAAGATATACATAAAACAGCAGTGGCGATAACGAGAAAGTATGATCACTGTTATTTGACACAATTTGTGATACAACTAGAAGATAAGTGAGAGTGGGAGCTTATGCTTTCATTTTCATATAGACAGACCAAGTATTTCGAAAAAAAATCATTAAGTATTGGGTGATAAATAATGATAAAAATGACGAATGTTTATAAGGAGTATCCAAATGGCATGAAAGCCGTTGCTGGACTCACAGTTAGTATTAAACAGGGTGAATTCGTATACGTAGTTGGACCGAGTGGAGCCGGGAAATCTACATTTATTAAGATGATGTATCGTGAAGAAAAGCCAACAACAGGATCTATCAATGTAAACGGCCTTGTCATTGAAACATTGGCAGAGCGAGATGTTCCATATTTTCGTCGCCAGCTAGGGGTAATTTTCCAAGACTTTAAACTGCTACCTAAATTAACGGTATATGAGAATGTTGCGTTTGCATTAGAAGTAATTGAAGAAGAGCCTGATGCAATTCGTGAGCGTGTGACAGAAGTATTGGGACTTGTAGGTCTTGAAGATCGTGCAGATGCACTTCCAAGTGAACTTTCAGGTGGGGAGCAACAACGTGTGGCGATTGCAAGAGCGATTGTAAATAAGCCAAAGGTTGTAATTGCCGATGAGCCAACGGGTAACTTAGATATTGAAACAGCTCTTGATATTATGAGCATTTTCAAACGTATTAATGAGCGTGGTACAACAATCGTTATGGCAACGCATAACGCAGATATCGTAAATACAATTCGTCATCGTGTAATTGCGATTGAAGGCGGGAAAATTGTTCGAGATGAGATTGAGGGAGGATACGGATATGAAGGCTAAAACCCTTAGTCGACATTTACGAGAAGGTGTAAAAAATCTATCCCGTAATGGATGGATGACGTTTGCTTCTGTAAGTGCAGTAACGGTTACATTATTGCTTGTAGGTGTCTTTTTAACAGCGATTATGAATATGAACCATTTTGCGACGAAAGTAGAGCAAGATGTAGAGATTCGTGTACACATTGATCCAGCAGCAAAAGAAGCGGATCAAAAGAAATTAGAACAAGAGATTAATAAGATTTCAAAAGTAGATTCTATTAAATATTCTTCTAAAGAAGATGAATTGAAACGTTTGATTAAAAGTTTAGGTGACAGCGGAAAAACGTTTGAATTATTTGAACAAGATAATCCATTGAAAAACGTATACATTGTCAAAGCAAAACAACCAACAGATACAGCAGCAATTGCGAAAAAAATTGAAAAAATGCAGTTCGTAAGTAATGTTCAATATGGTAAAGGCCAGGTTGAAAAATTATTTGATACAGTAAAAACAGGTCGTAACATTGGGATTTTGTTAATTGCTGGTCTTTTATTTACAGCGATGTTCTTAATCTCAAATACAATTAAAATTACAATTTATGCACGAAGCACAGAAATTGAAATTATGAAGCTTGTAGGTGCAACGAACTGGTTTATTCGTTGGCCGTTCTTGTTAGAAGGTTTATTCTTAGGTATCATGGGTTCAATCATCCCAATTATCGTAATTTTATCTTCTTACAACTCGCTGCAAGGTATGTTTAATGAGAAACTTGGCGGAACAATTTTTGAACTGTTACCATATAGTCCATTTGTATTCCAATTAGCTGGTTTACTAATGTTAATTGGTGCATTAATCGGTATGTGGGGAAGTGTAATGTCAATTCGTCGCTTCTTAAAAGTATAAAAAGTTGCAAACATAATTCGTACAAGCTTATCATATAGTAGAAATAGGTAAAGGCATCACACAATGTGTGATGCCTTTTGCTACACCACCTGTGTGTTCTGGAAAGGGGAATTCCGCATTGAAACGTAGAGTTGCGATTATTGGAATGGTTGTTGCATTTTTAATTGGTGCTGGCGGGATGTTTGCAGGTATGTATATGTTTGGAATTAATCCAGCGTATGTGACGCAAACAATAACAAAAGATAGTGCTAGCACTGCAAAAGGAAATTTAGCAAAGATTAATGAGGCGTATGCACTGATTGATTCGCGTTATGTGGAAGACGTGAAGGACGATAAGCTCGTTGAAGGTGCGATACAAGGAATGTTGTCTACGCTGAAGGACCCTTATTCCACGTATATGGATAAAGAAACAGCGAAGCAGTTTAACCAATCGCTGGATCCTGAGCTTGAAGGTATTGGGGCTGAGGTGAACAAAACGGATGGCAAGCTTATTATTGTATCTCCAATTAAAGGTTCGCCAGCAGAAAAAGCAGGTGTTAAACCAAATGATCAAATCTTATCGGTAGATGGAAACAGTGTAAAAGATTTATCACGTGAAGAAGCGGTATTAAAGATTCGTGGTAAAAAAGGGACAACTGTTGCGCTTGAAATTAAACGTGAAGGAGTAGCTGACCCGTTAGAGTTTAAAATTAAGCGCGAAAAGATTCCAATTTTCACTGTGTTTAGTTCTGTGAAGAAAGAGAATGAGAAAAATATTGGTTATATTCAAATTACATCTTTCTCTGAAAACACAGCGAAAGAATTTAAGGATCAATTAAAAGAACTTGAAAAGAAAGAAATAAAAGGTCTAGTTATTGATGTGCGTGGGAATCCTGGAGGTTATTTAAATAGTGTAGAAGATATACTAGGATTAATCATGACGGATAAAAAGCCAATGCTGCAAATTGAACAGCGAGATGGTGAGAAGAAGAAATTCTCTACTGCGTTGAAAGAAAGAAAGCCATATCCAATTTCAGTATTAGTTGATAATGGAAGTGCTTCTGCTTCTGAAATTTTAGCTGCTGCGCTAAAAGAAGGAGAAGGATATGATTTAGTTGGTGAAAAAACATTTGGTAAAGGTACTGTGCAGCAAGCCGTTCCATTTAAAGATGGAAGTAACATTAAACTAACGATGTTTAAATGGTTAACACCAGATGGCAATTGGATTCATAAAAAAGGAATTGCTCCAACGGTAGAAGTGAAGCAGCCAGATTATTATCATGCAACGCCAATTCAAATTGAGAAGACGCTTTCTTATAATTCAAATGATGTACAAGTAAAAAATGCACAAGAAATGCTGAAAAGTTTAGGATATGTGCCAGGTCGTGAAGATGGATACTTCAGTAAAGAAACAGAATCAGCTCTTCAAGCATTCCAAAATGCAAATGAGATGGAACCAACTGGAGAACTTGATAAAAAGACAGCTGAAGCAATTCAAAATAAAATCATTGAAAAAATTCGTTCTGGCGAAAATGATTTACAATTACAAGCAGCATTAAAATTAATGGCGAAATAAGAAAAAATACAGGCATTTTGTTGCCTGTATTTTTTTATGTGTTAAACAAACGTTTGTTTAGTTGTGATAATATAAAAAGAAAGAATGATATAAATGGTGGTGAATCAGTTCGTGGAGGCGTGGTCTTTTGAGATAATGCGAGCAGTTGGGCGTT
Organism: Bacillus sp. NPDC094106; assembly: GCF_044764345.1. NCBI lineage: Bacteria > Bacillati > Bacillota > Bacilli > Caryophanales > Bacillaceae > Bacillus > Bacillus sp. NPDC094106. The sequence continues at coordinate 47,006 of NZ_JBIWHY010000017.1, forward strand.
TTTTCTTACACCCTGCTGTCTATGTATTTTTGATAAGTAGTATTTTTGTTGGCTACTTACGTATATTACGAGAACGAAAAGATTTTTCTTTTAAAGTATATGATATTTGGTTTGAGCTGCGGACATCCTTATTTTCAGGAGTTGGATATGGTTTGGTTGTGTCCATCATAACAATTGGAGCCGGTCTAGTTGTGTCGCAAGCAAGTATATGGATGATTTTAATTTGGACACTATTATTTGGACTAGCTGCTCAGTATCGATATTTATCGGCAGCGTACACATTTGGTATAGCGATTGTAGCGGTTTTGTTATCTTCTAAGATGCCAATCTCTCTCTTACAGCTTGGAGAAGGAGAATGGGATACCATTGTATCGCTTGCTATTCTACTTGGCATAATGCTAGTAGTAGAGGGTCTATTAATTTCAAAAAATGCAGTACGATATTCCACACCAAAAATACGAAAAAGTAAACGTGGTTTAAATATTGGATTACATGAATCAAAACGCTTATGGCTTGTGCCAATTTTTATTCTTGTTCCAGGAGATGCGGTTACGCAGTTCGTTTCATGGTGGCCAGTCGTTTCTGTAGGTTCACAAACGTATTCTTTATTCCTTGTTCCATTTCTAATTGGCTTTATGCGGAACATTAGAAGTTATGAACCGAAGGCAGCATTATTATTTACAGGAAGACGTGTATTTGGATTAGCTGCGCTCGTTCTCGTTTTAGGTATTGCCAGCTATTGGTGGCATGTGTTAGCGATCGTTGCGATGGGAGCAGCGATGCTTGGTCGCTTTACAATTGCGATGCAGGAGAGAATTGCTGATGAGACGCGTCCAGCATATTTTGCAGCGCGCGATGAGGGATTAATGGTATTAGATACGATTCCGAATACTACCGGTGCCGAAATGAACTTGAAGCCTGGAGAGGTAATTACGAAAGTAAACGGTATAATTCCGAAAACAGCAGAGGAATTTTATGATGCACTACAGTCCAAGACGACAGGGGCATTTTGTAAACTAGAGGTGCTCGATACAAAAGGTGAGCTTCGTCTTGCTCAAACGGCGCTATATGCAGGTGGGCATCATGAATTAGGTATTGTATTTGTAGAACAGGATCATAAGTGGGATACGGAAGCTGTTTAATGTGATTTTTCATAATTGATTGATAAGGATGGCAGTTTCTCTTTATTTTTTAACTTGATGGCGATGTGCCGTGTCCCTATGACCTTTTGCATGCATCTTGGCGGAGCATATTGAAATGAATAAGATGGATTATTTGATTAAAGTGTTACTTTAGGTATATATACTATAATATAGACAGAGTAACATGCATAGAAAGGAACGATGAAATATGCCAAAGCAACAAATTGGAGTTGTTGGTGTGGGCGTTATGGGAAAAAGCCTCGCACTTAACTTTGAGAGTAAAGGGTATTCTGTTGCCCTATATGATATTTCAAAGGAAAAAGTAAATGAAATCATTGAGGAAAACCGTGGTAAAAACTTAGTTGGTACTCATATGGTTGAAGAGTTTGTTAACTCACTTGAATCACCTAGAAAGATTTTATTAATGGTTAATGCAGGGGAAATTACAGATAAGGCGATTGATTCGCTGCTTCCTCACCTCGATAAAGGTGATATTTTAATTGACGGCGGTAATACATACTTTGTCGATACAATTCGCCGAAACAAACGTCTTGCCGAAGAAGGAATCAATTTCATCGGTACAGGTGTGTCAGGCGGAGAAGAGGGTGCATTGAAGGGACCGTCTATTATGCCGGGCGGACAGAAAGATGCATACGAAAAAGTGAAGGATATGCTTGAAAATATCTCTGCAAAAGTGAATGACGAGCCTTGCTGTTCTTATATCGGACCTAATGGGGCAGGCCACTATGTAAAGATGGTTCACAACGGTATTGAGTATGGAGATATGCAATTAATTTGTGAAGCATATTTCTTCTTGAAACAAACACTTGATTTGACTGCAGAAGAGTTTCATGAAATATTTGCTGAATGGAATAAGGGCGAACTGAACAGCTATCTAATCGAGATTACAGCAGACATCTTCACGAAGAAAGATGAAGAAACTGGTAAGCCATTAGTGGATGTTATTCTTGATACTGCGGGACAAAAGGGTACAGGGAAATGGACAAGTCAAAGCGCACTTGATTTAGGTATATCTCTCCCTATTATCACGGAATCTGTATTTGCGCGTTGTATTTCTGCTTTAAAAGAAGAGCGTGTGAACGCAAGCAAAGTTTTATCTGGACCTAAAGATAAAGCAGCACTTGGAATTGAAAAAGCCGAATTAATTGAAGCAGTGCGCCAAGCTTTATATATGAGTAAAATTTGTTCTTATGCACAAGGATTCACGCAATTGAAGGCAGCTTCTGAGGAATATGATTGGAACCTTGATTTTGGCAGCATTTCTATGCTTTGGAGAGGCGGATGTATTATTCGTGCAGCCTTTTTACAGAACATTAAAGAGGCTTATGAGAAAAACACTGACCTACCGAACCTTTTACTTGATCCATACTTTAAAGAAATTGTAGAGTCATATCAAGGCGGATTACGTCAAATTATCTCAGCGGCTGTACAACAGGGCATTCCGGTACCTGCATTTTCAGCAGCAATTTCTTATTATGACAGCTATCGTACTGCAACACTACCTGCAAACTTGTTACAAGCGCAGCGCGATTATTTTGGAGCACATACGTATAAACGAGTGGATAAAGAAGGTACATTCCATACAAAATGGATATAAAATAAAAAAATGGGCCAAGATTAAATTCTTGGTCCATTTTTTATCCCGCAATTCGTAGGCGGTAAGACGCCCACTGATGGAAGTTTCACTTTATTGGAATAATAACACACGCGCTGGTGATGCATCTGTACCCATTAGTTTTAATGGAGCTGCAACCATAAAGTATGTTCCCGCTTCTACTTCTTTAAATGTTAATCCTTCGATTACAATAATATCGTGTGCAAATAGTGTTTTATGGGTTGGGTGACCTTCTTGGGCACGTTCAACACCTAATGCATCAATGCCTACACCGCGAATACCTTTTTCAGCAAGCAGTTTCGCACCGCTTTCAGCTAAATAAATAAAATCGAAGTTAAATCCTTCATCAAAGGAGTTCTTTGTTTTAAATAAAACAAAATCCCCTTTTTGAATATCGAAGTCTTTCAGGTCTTCAGCAGTAATGCCACCATCAACATGCGTCAGGTCAAAAACCTTCGCGTCGCCCACTAATCTCTCAATATCAAGTGTTTCAAACGTGTCTCCGTCATTTATCATATGCAAAGGCGCATCAATATGCGTTCCTGTATGAGCATCCATTTTTAATGTGGATTCTGTTACATGACCGTTTGTAACTTTGGAAAGTTGAGGCTGTTTTTCCGGTTTGTTTTTATATACAGGCATTCCTTCGTAAATAGGTACTGTAATATCATATACTTTTTTCATAAGAATTCCCCTTTGATTAGATTGAGTAGGCATTATCATCTGAAATAGGCCACCATTGGAAGCTGTTTTCCGCAAGTAAATCATCAGAAGCTTGCGGTCCCATTGATCCTGATTCGTAAGTAAGTAAATCTGTTGATACATCCTGTTGCCATGCTTTAGAAATAACATCAACAAATTTCCATGATAATGCTACTTCATCCCAGTGAGTGAAGTTTGTTGCATCGCCTTGAGTTGCATCATATAGAAGTTTCTCGTAAGCTTCTGGTGTATTTACTCCGTCCACGCAGTCATTGCAGTAATCAAGCTTAAATGGTGTTGTTTTTTCAGAAGTACCAATTTTTTTACCGTTTAAAACAAGAGAAATCCCTTCATCCGGCTGAATATGAATAATAAGCAGGTTTGGATGAACGTTGTTTTCTGCTTTAGAATATAAGTTCATTGGCAATTCTTTAAACTGAATGATGATTTTTGTTGATTTTTCTTGCATGCGCTTACCTGTACGAATGTAGAATGGCACACCTGCCCAGCGGAAATTGTCTATTAATAATTTACCCGCCACAAATGTTTCTGTTCTTGAGTTTGGATCCACTTTACTTTCGCTTCTGTACCCAGGAACTTCTTTTCCATTGATTGTTCCTGGTCCATACTGACTTCGTACAAAATATTGATCAACTTCTTCTACTGTTATTGGTCGAAGTGCGCGCAATACTTTAATTTTTTCGCTTCGGATTTCTTCTGTTGTTAAACGAATTGGCGGTTCCATCGCCAGTAAAGCAACCATTTGTACCATATGATTTTGTACCATATCTCTTAAAGCGCCGGAATGGTCATAATAACCTCCGCGGTCCTCTACACCTAAAGATTCACTGGATGTAATTTGAATATTAGAGATGTACTTATTGTTCCATAGTGATTCAAATATTGCATTTGCAAAACGAATGACACCAATATTTTGAACCATTTCTTTTCCTAGATAATGGTCAATGCGATAAATCTCATCTTCCGCAAATGCTTGACGAAGTTTTTCGTTTAATTTTTGTGCGGATGGCAAGTCATGTCCAAAAGGCTTTTCAATAATCAATCGATTCCAACCGTTTGAGTTTGTCACACCTTCTGATTTCAAGTAAGAAGCGATTGTTCCGAAAAATTCAGGAGCCATTGCCATATAATACATTCTGTTTCCTGGAATATTGAATTGTTCCTCTAGGTTAGTAAGTAACGTATTCAAATCTTGGTACGAAGCGGTATTCGTAACATCAAATGCTAAGTAGCGGAAATGAGTTAAAAATTCATCTAAATCATTCCCAGGTTTAATTTTTGACTCTTGAATAGAGGAAAATACATTTTCACGAAATACATCATCACTCCATTCACGTCTCGCCACACCAACAACAGCAAAATTTTTAGAGAGCTGTCCTTTTTTATATAGGCTATATATAGAAGGGAATAATTTTCTCTTTGCTAAATCGCCTGTTGCTCCAAATATAACCATAGTGCAATGTGTATTATCGTTCTTGTTCACTGGGTACCCTCACCTTTATTAATGTATAAATAGTATCTTAGAAGATTTTAACATAATTCGAAAGAAGTCTCCTACTTTTAAGTATGTGTAGGAAAGTAAGAATAAATCTCTTAAATTATTTTAGGGTGAAGATTATAGAAAATCAAAAGAAAAGCATGAAATCATTCATACAATGTAATGTAGTTATTTTGAAGTTGGCGTAATGAGAAAGAAATGAAGTGAAACTTCCGTCAGTGGGAATCTTACTGCCCATGAATAGCGGGATAAAAACCTGCAATTGTAGGAGTTAAGACGGAAAAGTGGGGAAATTAGGAGAGCCGATAGATTTCTGGTACAACGAAATACATTGTGCTATGATATGGAGAAATATAGAATAAAGCCATGTAACGGAGGGATTTTTTTGCCGCATATTGTATTTCGTGGAATTACTACTGAGCAATTAAAGAGTATAAGTAAACCATTAGTAGAAGAGCTCGCAGAGATTTGTGAGTGTGGTACGGATAATTTTACGTTGGAACTACCAAGTTCTACATTTGTATACAATGGGGAAGAAATAGAGGCATTCCCTCTTATTGAAGTAAAATGGTTCGAGCGTGGACAGGAAACTCGTGATCGATTTGCCAATGCCATTACTACATATTTAATGGATTTTGGACTTCCTGGAGTAGAGGTTGTGTTTACGGTTTTCACAGAGTCAGCGTATTATATTAACGGAAAGCATTGCGCAAGTTAAGGCTTTTGTAACATTTATAAACTTAATACATAGGAGGAAATATATTATGATCGTTACAACAACTTCTGTTATTCAAGGAAAAGAAATTGAAGAGTATATTGATATCGTAAACGGAGAAGCAATTATGGGAGCTAACATCGTTCGTGATTTATTTGCTTCTGTTCGTGACGTTGTTGGTGGCCGTGCTGGTGCTTATGAAAGTAAGTTAAAAGAAGCGCGTGATATTGCGATGGAAGAAATGAAAACTCTTACGAAGCAAAAAGGTGCAAACGCGATTGTTGGTATTGATGTGGACTATGAGGTAGTTCGCGAAGGAATGCTAATGGTTGCGGTAAGCGGCACAGCTGTCCGTATATAGAATATAAAGAAAGAAGCCGTGCTTAATGCACGGCTTTGTTGTATGTTTGCATATGTCGTATATTGTATAGAAGCGTGCTGTTTTTTGTGTAAAATAGACTGTTCTAGACGTTTCTTTTCTTGTACGCATTTATCATATTCGGCTTGTTTTTGTATTCTCTCACGTTCCTTTTGCTTACGATAATTTGAATAGTTTTCCTTTTGTTCATTCTCCAATCTGTACTGCATTTCACTCCCTTCGTATATATAATGTGAAGGTCAACTCTGTTTTTTGGAAAATAATTGAACATGATCTAAAAAGACTTGAATGGCTTTGGAAGGGATAAAATATTTACCGCGAACGATGGAGAAAGGCCGAATGAGTTTTTCATTTGGAACTTCGACGTGAAAAAGCTCTCTCGCTTGCAGTTCTTTTCTTACGGTCCAGTCAGAAAGTATTGCGATGCCAAGCCCTGCGGCAACGGCTTCTTTTACACTTTGAATACTGCTAAATGTAAAGAAACGCTTCATTTTTAAATGGTGCTGATGGATAAAGCGATCGCTATAGGCGCGTGTTCCAGAGCCAGTTTCTCTAAGAATCCATACTTGATCTTGTAAGGATACTTCATTGATTGCTTGTGCATGCAGAAGGGGGTGATTGGGCGGGACGACAAGTTTCATTTCATCTTCCATAAAGGTTTCTACATCCATATCGGTATACACGACTTGTCCTTCTACTAAGCCAATATCAATTTGATTGGAACGAACGTTTTGAAGGACTTCTTCTGTATTGGAGATGAACGTATGTACTTCTACGTGCGGATTCTCGTTAGCGAAACGTGCTAATATTTTTGGAAGTAAGTATTCACCAATTGTAAAGCTAGCTCCGATGCGCAGTGTTCCTGTCACAACATTATGTAATTCGTTAATTTCTTGTTTTGCCTCTTCATAAAGAGATAGCATCTGCTTTGCATGTGTGTATAAAATGTTGCCAGCTTCCGTAACTTGAACATGTTTTGGAGAGCGCTGAATGAGCGTAGTACCAAATTCGTTTTCTAAATTGCGAATATGCATGCTGACGCCTGGTTGTGAAAGATTTAATAGTTCTGCAGCACGAGAGAAATGTTGTTGCTCGACAACGGTAACAAATATTTTTAAAATATCGACGTTCATTGGCCTTACCCCTTTACTTATAGTGTTATGACTGTGTAGGTGCGCTGCTTCTGCTTTTTCTTTCATTTTATCATAAGTTTTTCTGATGATTGAGATTGTATATTGATATTAAACTTATTATTGAATCTCTTCTATAATGTAAATATAAAGAACATGCATGTTTCAATACGATTATTGGGGTGGTATAAAGTGGAACAGACACTTGTTATACAAAAGAAGAAGCGTCTCGGTTTTTCGCAAGGAATTGGGATTACGTTATTGATTGCCATTGTCGCGAAATATTTAGCGGAGCTTCCATTTTTAAATATTATGGGACAATTAGTAATCGCTATTCTAATTGGGATGATTTGGAGAGCTACAATTGGTATACCTTATGAAGCAATCGCAGGAACGGGTTTTGCGAGTAAGAAGTTACTTCGCTTCGGAATTATTTTACTTGGTATGCGCTTAAATTTAGTTGATATTGCAAAGGCAGGACCAAAGGTGTTGGTTATTGCCGCAATTGTCATTGCCTTTACAATTGTTGTTGTATACACATTAACACGTGTTTTTAAAGTAGATAAGACACTTGGAATTTTAACAGCATGCGGGACAGCAATTTGCGGCGCGGCCGCGGTCGTGGCAATTGCACCGCAAGTGAAAGCGAAGGACGATGAAACGGCGGTCGGTGCGGCAATCATTGCAATTTTAGGTACAATTTTTACACTGATTTATACTTTATTGTATCCGGTTCTTGGTCTATCTCCATATGGTTACGGGGTATTCTCTGGAGCGACGCTGCATGAAATTGCACACGTTATCGCCGCGGCGGCGCCAGGTGGAAGCACGTCTGTTGATATTGCGGTTATTGTAAAGTTAACGCGCGTTGCTATGCTTGTACCAGTGGCGATTTTAATTGGAGTATGGTTTGGGCGCAGCGAAGGTAACAAGCAAAAGGGTTCATGGCGTGACCTTCCAATTCCATGGTTTATCTTTGGTTTTTTAGCAATGAGTGCGGTTCATTCGTTAGGAATTATACCGGAGTTCGTCGCAGGTTATATCGTAGTCCTTGCTTACATGCTCATTGCGATGGCAATGGCGGGGCTTGGTTTAAATGTAGAGTTCAGGACGTTCCGTAAATTAGGAAGTAGAGCATTTGTCGCAGGGTTAATAGGATCTGTTTGTCTTTCTGTTCTCGGGTATATTCTTGTATATGCGTTAGGCTTTATGTAAGGTAAGAAAAGGAGGCATAATCGGTATGCCTCCTTTTCTATTTCATGAATGCTTCCACATCACGATGTAAAAGGCCAATCATAATGGATAATTCTTTTTCTACTTCAGTAAATTGTTTTTCTTTCACAAGCTGAATAATCTTTTGTGTACGTCTAAAGCGAAATGGGCGTACAACTTGTATGATAAGAGGTAAGGCTTCCTTTTCAAGTGTAGATAATGGTCGCTCTTTCATATAGGCTGATAAAAATTCATAAAAGCAGTCGTCTTGTTCATCCCCCATAAGTTCATATGCTAAAAAAATAGCTTCTCCGACGAGATGATTAATGAAAACTTCATCACCAGCAATATTGAAATCAATAAGGGATTGAAATGCACGGTTATGATCTAGCAAAATATTGTTTGGAGAGAAGTCACCTTGCACTGCACCTTTCGGAAGAGTATGCCACAACTTTTGCAAGGCAGCTCGTTTTTCATAAAAATGAAGAAAAACTTCTTCTACTAGTGCTTGATTGATTTCTTTTCGCTGTAAACTTTCCTTTAGACTATTTGCCTCTAATTCCACATCATCATAAATGCCAGGTACATCTGAAGTGTTTCCGCCGAACATCCCCCAATAAGTCCCGTATTTAAAATGGATATCATATGTCTCAGAAATTTTATGTGTTTTACCTAGTAGTTTACCCAGTGTATGTAATAGTTGCTTATTCACTTCTTGGTCCTCTAACTCTCTTCCTGGTATCCATTCTTCTACTGTAACAGGAAAAGAATTTTTGATTGTATGGGCAGGTAAATAGTATAGTCCATCGTTTGTTTGGAAGCGCCCGGGTACTGGAATTCCGTTTTCAATGAAGGCGCGGCAAAGTAGTCCTTGTGTTTGAAGGCCATCAATTGTAGTGAAAGAGTCTTTGTAAAATCGGATTAGTACTTTTTTTATCGGTGTTGAACATGTGATGAGGGTATCTTTGTCTTTGGAAGCGCGTATGACTCCGTAGTGAAACGGTTCTTGTAGTATATCGAAATTCTGCAAAATAGCTTGAATCATAGATTTTTCGAACATGTTGGTAGCCTCCGATAAGAAATAGTTTATTTATAATATATTTCCATATTGCGAAATTTTTCCCTCTATTTTGTAAAGATATCTTTACAAAATAGAGGGAAAATATTTATAATAAAAGTAAAGATATCTTTACTTTTAAAGGTGGATCTTATGAGTGTAAAAAACAAAATTAAAGAATTAAGAAAGCAAAATCACATAACGCAAATTGAAATGGCAAAAGCAATGCAAGTGACAAGGCAAACGATTGTAGCAATTGAAAATCATCATTACAATCCCAGCTTGGAATTATCGCTGAAGATTGCCAAGTATTTTGGGATGAAGGTGGAAGAGATATTTACGTTGGAATAGGGGGGAAAGAGTATGAGAATGCAAGATGAATACGAAAGACATCAGTCAGATAAAGCCTTTAAATATTTAGGGGTATTTTATGCAATAAGCTTAGCGATATGGGGTATGTATAATTTGATTGTTTACGGGAGTGCTGGAACGCCATTTATTCTTTTTGTAATAGGACAGTTTATATACTTTTTTGTGAATTATTGGCCGAAATGGCAGTTTAGAAAGGTAGAAGAGAATGAGTAGCGAGGTATGTTCTATATATACATCAATTAAAAAAACGATATAAACTCCCTCTTTTTAGGAGGGAGAGAGCATCTGGCCATGCATAGAAGCGGTCAGGGACTTTTTCTGCCACATGCGAAGTAAAAACAGAACGAGCAAACGATTGTAGGTTACCTTTTATTCTGCATAGCAGAGATTTAGATGTCGAGAAATTAAAATGGATTTATATACAAATAGATAAATAATGGAGAAACGGGATGGGATTACCAATTTTATGTGTGGTTGCAGCTGCATTTGCGTTCATATGGGGTATACAGAATTTTTCTCATAGTCCAGTGCCAAGCGCATGCATTGTTATTGGTGTCATAGGATTATCTTATTATTTATTAATTTCAGCGCACTATTATAAAACAGCAATAAGTTTTTTAGTTGGGGTTCTTGTTTTAATATGTGGGCGCGTGATACAAAAGCGATTGTTTCCGTAAAAGCTGTTTACATGAAGTGTGTAAACAGCTTTTTTGAATTTTTTTACAAAAACACTTGAAAGTTACGTTACGTCATCTTTTACAATGAAGAGGAAAGGGTGATGGAAATGATTTCAATTCAGGAACTTACAAAGGAAACTGGAGTTACAGTAAGAACGCTACGTTATTACGATCAAATAGATTTATTAAAACCGAGCGGGAAAACGGACGGAGGCCATCGGTTATATAGTGAAGCGGATGTGATTCGGTTGCAGCAAATTTTATTTCTAAAAGAAATGGGTTTCTCATTAAGAGAGATTACGAATATGTTAGTAACAGATGAATTCAGCTTAAAAGAGTCATTGGAAAAACAACTTAAGTTTGTACAACAAGAGCAGAAAAAGTTCAATCGAATGGAACGGATTTTGCAAGCTGTTGTGTATTCAGCTGAGCTAGAAGGAGAATTAGATTGGAAAATCATGTTTGAACTTATCCAACTTTCAAAGCAGTCTCCCCGGATACGCGAAATATTTCAACAAAAGACATTTTCAGACGAGGAGCAAAAACTTCTTCGTAATTTGCCGAATATGAGCGAGGAAGATGAAAACGTTCGAGAATGGGTTGAGTTGTTAAAACAGTTGCGTGGCTTTATGAAAGAAGGCAAGGATGCATCGCATGATGAAGTGCAAGAAGCTGCAAACAAACTAATGGCGAAGTGTCTAGAAATGGCGAATGGGGATGAAGCATTTCTAGATAAATTGTGGGAAGTAAGAAAATCACAAGAAGATTCAAAGAAGATGAGTATGTATCCAATTGAAGAGGAGCTTTTAATGTATATGGATGAAGCTTTTCGTATATATGATGAGAGGGAGGAGGGGAAATGAGTATACTTGCAGAATATCGTTGGTATTTTTTAATTGGTGCAGAAATTGTATTTTGGACATCGGCAATTGGATTTTTTGTACTACGTTATGGTTTTCGTTTACAGAAAGCGAGTTTTATCGCAGGCATTGTATTGCTTTTAAATGAAGTGTTTATTTTAGCGCTGGGCGCCATTGATTATTATCACACAGGTCAGTTTTCTAACTTTCAAATTATCACCGTAATTATATTATTATATGCGCTTTTATATGGAAAAAAAGATTTAAAAAAATTAGATATATGGGTACAAAAACTTGTTGCAAGATGGCGGAATGAGCCGATGCCTATAGAAGAACAATTAAAAGTTACGGGCTGGGCTTATACAAAGCAAGAAATGGGACAATGGAGCTTACATCTTATTTTGTTTACTGCTGTTCATATTGTATTTTTCTTTATGTATGGACTCGTGCCGGTCGAGCAGTGGGGAGATTGGTTTGAGAAAGGGATTGTTTTAAACCAAGGAGCTAGTCGTGTGAGCCAGGTGTGGGGTATTGTACTTCTTATTGATACGATAATTACATTTTCATATGTCATTTTTCCAAAAAAAGAAAAAAAACTGCTGTCCTAATGGGACAACAGTTTTTTTATTATGCAACGTCTTCTTTTTGTTTAGTTTGTAGCGTACTATTTTTATAACCGTAACTGAAATAAACAACAAGTCCAATTACAAGCCATATCACAAAGCCAATCCATGTGATTGCAGGTAGTTGCAATGCAAGGTATCCACAGAATAGAACAGCTAAAGCAGGAATCCATGGTACCAATGGCACTTTAAAAGCACGCGGTAGTTCGGGTTGTTTTTTGCGTAAGATAATGACTCCAATTGATACAACGATGAATGCGAATAATGTACCGATATTTGTTAATTCTGCTAGTTTATTCAAAGGAACGAAACCAGCAAAGAAAGCAACCATAGTGGCAGTAATCCAACTATTAATAACAGGTGTTTTTGTTTTTTTGTTTACGCGGGAAAGTACTTTTGGTAGTAAGCCGTCTCGGCTAATTGCGTAAAATAAACGTGTTTGTCCATATAACATAACGAGTAAAACAGTTGTAATACCAGTAATTGCTCCTAAAGAAATGAAACCAGCAACCCAATCTTGGTGAATGTATTGTAGTGCGAATGCAACAGGATTTTTAACACCTAACAGATTGTAAGGCACAATTCCAGTCAATATCAATGAGACGACAATATATAATATGGTACAAATTGTTAAAGAAGCAATGATCCCAATCGGCATGTTGCGCTGTGGATTTTTCACTTCTTCAGCAGCTGTTGATACAGCATCAAATCCGATGTAAGCAAAGAAAACAGTTGCAGCGCCAGTTGTTACACCAGAGAAACCAAATGGCATAAATGGTGTCCAGTTTTCAGGTTTCACATAGAAGGCACCTACACCGATAAATAGTAAGACAACAAAGAGTTTAATAGCTACCATGATGGCATTAAAGCGAGCTGATTTTTTTGCTCCCCTTGTTAATAACAATGTCATTAGAAAAATAATACAGATTGCCGGTAAGTCTACATATGTTCCAGCTGCAGGGTTATATGCGCTTGTTAAAGCGGTAGGTAATGTAATCCCGAATCCGCTCAATAGTCCTTGGAAATATCCAGACCAGCCTGATGCAACAGCTGACGAAGCCAATCCGTATTCTAAGATTAAATCCCATCCTAAAATCCAAGCAATTATCTCTCCAAACGTTGCATAGCTATAAGTGTATGCACTACCAGATACAGGTACAGTTGATGCGAATTCAGAATAACATAATGCCGCAAATACACAGGCTAAACCGGATAAAATAAACGATAAAATAAGTGCTGGTCCTGCATGTTCTGCTGCGGCAACACCGGTAAGAACGAAAATCCCGGTTCCGATAATAGCGCCGACCCCTAACATGGTAAGATCGAATGCGCCGAGTTCTTTCTTTAAAGATGCCCCTTTTTGTTCGGACTGTGCTAACAATGCTGAAATGGATTTTTTTCGAAATAGATTCATATCGTTTTCTTATCCCCTTTTGTTTAAAAATTCTGAAAAAATAACTCTGTTTTGTCGCATAATGTCGAATCCTTGTATTTCGTATTCTAATGTGAAAAAATAACTTTGTAAATAATTATTTTTTAGAAAATTCTACCTTTTCTGTATTTGTTGGTGTATTTGCATTGCTCTTCCAGTTCATTTCGTGTTGAATGATAGTATAAAGCCAAAACGAGCTGGAGAGGATTCATATGAGAAAAGGTATGCAACATAAAGAAGATGAGTTCTGTATTAACAGAAGTCATCTTCTTTAAATTCCATTGATATCTATAATGATTTCTTAATTTCATTTTCCAACTGAGTAAAAGACTCACAAGGCTTTATTTGTGGATGCGTGAATGAGCTGCTGTTCAAATTCCGTCGTTTTTGGTTATGGTTCAATCTTTCAAAATTTGTATTGAAAATTCGAAGTCCTAGGAGTATCATATTACATATTCAAATATTTGAAGATGTAATATGATGCTTTTTCAAATTAATGGTAAGTAATGGAGGTATTTGAATGGGAAACGAAATGCAACAATTTAAAGCTGATTTCTTTAAAGCCTTAGCACATCCTTTGCGAATAGGCATTTTAGAATTATTGTCAGAGGGTGAAAAAAGCGTAAATGAAATTCAATCGATTCTTAATAAGGAAGGTTCAGCTGTTTCTCAACAATTAAGCGTACTACGTTCAAAAAATATTGTTGTTGGTACCAAAGATGGGAAACGAGTTTTATATTCTTTACGAGATCCTATGATTATGGATTTACTGGTAGTTGCAAAGAGAATTTTTAACAACCATTTAATCGATACAATTTCAATGTTAGAGGAACTAGATGAAACAGAGCGTGAATTGATAGTTAAGGAGGGTTAGGTTGAGCATTGAAGTTAGGAAAGAAGATATCATTCAACATGGAATAGAAATATTTCGTTCAATAGGAGCCTATCACGTTTGTAGTATTTGTATTAAAAGTGGAAATTCTTGTTGTTTCTTATGTCAACATTTACAAGATGGAGTTGGATGTCAAAAAAGAAATACAGCTTGTACAGCTTGGTTATGCGGAATTCAGAGCTTTTTATTTGACCAAATAGGATTACTAGATGAATGGAACCGTTTGTGGAGTGAAATTCCAGGGCAAATGTTTCGTAGAGATATTACCCCAGATACAGTAAAGATTACATCGTTTATAGATATGAAAAAGCTAGATAGCCGAGACGGATTACTTTTAGCAGAAAGATTAAAATCCTACGTACAAGAAGGCGGAGATATAGGTAAATTAGAACGGCATTTAAGCAAAACGTATAACCGATATTAGGATGATACTTTTTTGTAACGAGATAGAGAGCGTTTAAATGTATTTGTAATACAAATTCATCACAAGAGAATATTCTTTCAGAAGAAAAGAAGCACGATTGATTAAAAATAGAAAAGAAGGTTTTGTAATGAAAGGGTTATTTACGGGAAGGTTTGAAGGGTATTCATTAGGACATTTTCAAAAGGATCTTCTTTCTGGAATGATTGTCGGAGTCGTCGCGATTCCACTTGCTATGTCTTTTGCTATAGCTTCTGGCGTCAAGCCGGAGTATGGAATTTATACAACATGTATTGCCGGGATACTCGTTTCGTTATTTGGTGGTTCGAAGTATCAAATTGGAGGACCTACAGGTGCTTTTGTTCCGATTCTTTTAGGGATTGTAATTACCTATGGGTATGAAAATTTACTACTGGCCGGTTTATTAGCCGGAATTATCTTATGCCTTATGGGAATTTTTAAATTAGGATCTTTAATTAAATTTATCCCGCGCCCTGTAACAATTGGTTTTACATCAGGTATTGCTGTTGGTATCTTTACGGGACAAATTGCTAGTTTTTTAGGTCTAACAGGTATAAAAAAGCATGAGGCATTTATAGCAAATCTAAAGGAAATCTTTATCCATATTGATACCATCAATTTTTATAGTATTATAACTGCTTTGATTTGCCTTTTTGTTATATTGATAACTCCAAAGATTTTGCCAAAAGTACCCGGTTCATTAGTAGGTATTATTATTTCAACTGCAATTGCAATTGTGTTTTTCTCGGGTCATGTACCTACTATTGGAACGGCATATGGTATGATTCCGAATACACTTCCTCAGTTTCATATCCCGGAAATCACATTAGAGCGTATAAAGCAGTTAATGGGCCCTGCATTTGTTATCGCCATGTTGGGTGGTATTGAATCCCTTTTATCCGCTGTCGTGGCAGATGGTATGACAAATAGTAAACATAACAGTAACAAAGAGCTTATTGGTCAAGGAATTGCCAATGTTGTTACATCATTATTTGGAGGTATCCCAGCAACTGGAGCGATTGCCCGCACAGCAACTAATATTAAGAGTGG
Organism: Bacillus sp. NPDC094106; assembly: GCF_044764345.1. Lineage (NCBI taxonomy): Bacteria > Bacillati > Bacillota > Bacilli > Caryophanales > Bacillaceae > Bacillus > Bacillus sp. NPDC094106. The sequence continues at coordinate 62,846 of NZ_JBIWHY010000017.1, forward strand.
GGCTGTATCTCCGATGTCAGGTGTTATTCATGGGATATTTGTGTTATCCACACTTCTACTGTTAGCGCCATATGCCTCACATATTCCACTTGCTAGTATGGCTCCTATTTTAATGGTAGTAGCTTGGAATATGAGTGAACAAAAACATTTTGTTCACATACTTAAGATGAAGACAGGGGATTCCCTTGTATTGCTTGTAACATTTTTGCTTACTGTATTTACTAGTTTGACAACAGCTGTGGAAATCGGCCTTATTTTAGCTGTTATTTTGTTTACAAAACGTATGAGTAATATGCTTGTTATATCTAAAGTGCTTCCTGATCATACAAAAAAGAATGAAAAATTGTTACCGCATGTGGTAAATAAGGCACATGATTGTCCACAAATTAGTATTTACACAATAGAGGGCCCACTATTTTTTGGTGCTGCTCAAACATTTGAACAAAACATTTTAGGGACTATTCATTATAAGCCGAAAGTTTTAATTTTACGTATGGGAAAAGTTCCTTTTATTGATACAACAGGAGAAGCATACTTTAGAAATATTATTCAGCATTTTAAAAAACAAGGTGGCGTACTTCTCATCTCAGGAATTCAATCCGAGTTAAAAACAACTCTAGATAAGAATGGATTGTACAACGAAATCGGGGAGGAACACTTTTTTGATCATACAGGAGAAGCTATTAACCGCGCTCTAGAACATTTGAATACGAAAAAATGTATAGGGTGTAAGCATTTTGCTTTTCATGAATGTACCGGGCTTTCTCAGCAAGTTAATATAATAAATAATAAAACCAATGCATTGGATTTTTAACATTCATTTAATATACAGAGTTTATTTAATTTACTCTTTTAATGATTTTATAAAAGATAAATATGGAGGAAATAAAAAATATGTCTAATTTACCAAATTGCCCAAAATGTAATTCAGCATACACTTATGAAGATAGAAATCTTTTTGTTTGTCCAGAGTGTGCTCATGAATGGGCTTTAGAATCAGAAGCGGAAAACAATGAGGATACAAAAGTTGTTAAAGATGCAAATGGAAATGTATTAAACGATGGTGATTCTGTGACAGTCATCAAAGACCTTAAAGTAAAAGGAACTTCATCAGTTGTGAAAATCGGTACAAAAGTGAAGAGTATCCGTCTAGTTGATGGAGATCATGATATTGATTGTAAAATTGATGGTTTTGGAGCTATGAAATTAAAATCTGAATTTGTTAAAAAAGTATAAATGATTTTTCATACAATAAAATTTCGACCACTACAAACAAATTAATAGCAAAAAGCCGATTTATCCTTTAGCGTACAGTTCAAGGAAATCGGCTTTTTCTTTGTAGAATTTTGCTTTAGCGTACAAAATTCGCGGTTTGTTGGTGCTACCCAATATTGATTGGGTAAAATGAATGTCGAATTTTTTACCGAATATTTGTTCGTTTTCTTGGTTTTTTTATGAGCGTTCGTGGTAAAATGAGAATACAGATTTTTTACGAGGAGGTCGGATTTGTTGGAACATCAATTTGAAATTGTCTCAGAATATTCCCCGCAAGGTGACCAGCCAAGAGCGATAGAACAGCTGGTAACAGGGATTAAAAATGATAAGAAGCATCAAGTGTTGCTTGGAGCGACAGGAACGGGTAAGACATTTACGATTTCAAATGTCATTAAAGAAGTGAAGAAGCCAACACTTGTAATGGCTCATAATAAAACGTTAGCAGGACAGCTATACAGTGAGTTGAAAGATTTCTTTCCGAACAACGCTGTTGAGTATTTTGTTAGTTACTACGATTATTATCAGCCGGAAGCGTATGTACCACAAACCGATACATTTATTGAAAAAGATGCACAAATTAATGATGAGATTGATAAATTGCGTCACTCAGCGACATCGTCTTTATTTGAACGAGATGATGTCATTATTGTAGCGAGTGTGTCTTGTATTTACGGTTTAGGTTCTCCAGAAGAATATCGGGAACTTGTTGTCTCTTTACGCGTTGGTATGGAGAAGGAACGTAATCAATTGCTTCGTGAACTTGTTGATGTGCAGTACGGCCGTAATGATATTGACTTCCAGCGTGGAACGTTTCGCGTGCGCGGGGATGTAGTTGAGATTTTTCCAGCATCCCTTGATGAACATTGTATTCGGATTGAGTTTTTTGGCGATGAGATTGATCGTATCAGGGAAGTGAATGCACTAACAGGTGAAGTATTAGCAGAACGTGAGCATGTGGCAATCTTCCCGGCATCTCACTTCGTTACACGCGAAGAAAAAATGAAAGTTGCCATTGAAAATATTGAAAAAGAATTAGAAGAACGTTTAAAAGAATTAAATGATAATGGCAAGTTGCTAGAAGCACAGCGGATAGAGCAGCGGACGCGTTACGATTTAGAAATGATGCGTGAGATGGGCTTTTGTTCAGGGGTTGAGAACTACTCCCGTCATTTGACGCTTCGTCCAGCTGGTTCAACACCATATACATTGTTAGATTATTTTCCTAAAGATTTCCTCATCGTGATGGATGAGTCTCATGTAACTGTACCGCAAGTAAGAGCGATGTATAACGGAGACCAGGCGCGTAAGCAAGTGCTTGTTGATCATGGATTCCGTCTGCCATCAGCGCTAGATAATAGACCGCTTATGTTTGAAGAGTTTGAAGAGAAAACGAATCAAGTTGTGTATGTATCAGCAACGCCGGGATCGTATGAACTAGAACATGCACCGGAAGTTGTGGAGCAAATCATTCGTCCAACTGGGCTTTTAGATCCGAAAATTGATGTAAGGCCAATTGAAGGACAAATTGATGATTTACTAGGGGAGATACAAGACCGTATCGCGAAAAATGAGCGCGTATTAATTACGACATTAACAAAGAAAATGTCAGAGGATTTAACAGATTACTTAAAAGATGTTGGGATTAAAGTAAACTATCTTCATTCTGAAATTAAAACGTTAGAGCGGATTGAAATTATTCGCGATCTTCGCCTTGGTAAGTTCGATGTGCTTGTCGGTATTAACTTGTTGCGAGAAGGGCTTGATATTCCAGAAGTATCACTCGTAGCTATTTTAGATGCGGATAAAGAAGGTTTCTTACGTTCAGAGCGATCATTGATTCAAACAATCGGTCGTGCCGCACGTAATGAAAACGGCCATGTAATTATGTACGCAGATCGCATAACGAAATCGATGGGGATTGCGATTGAAGAGACGCAACGCCGTCGTCAAAAGCAAGAGGCTTACAATGAAGAACATGGTATTACGCCGAGAACAATTCAAAAAGAAGTGCGTGGCGTGATTCGTGCAACAACAGCAGCAGAGAGTGCGGAAGTATATGAAGCGGCGCCTGCTAAGAAGATGACGAAGAAAGAACGAGAAAAAACAATCGCGAAGATGGAAGCGGAGATGAAGGAAGCGGCGAAAGCACTAGACTTCGAGCGTGCAGCTGAGCTAAGAGATTTACTGCTAGAATTAAAAGCGGAAGGGTGAAGATAGTGAGCAAAGATTTTATCGTTGTAAAAGGTGCGAGAGCGCATAACTTAAAAAATATTGATGTAACCATTCCGAGAAATCAGCTCGTTGTTGTGACAGGTCTGTCTGGTTCAGGAAAATCATCATTAGCATTTGATACGATTTATGCAGAAGGGCAGCGCAGATACGTGGAATCCTTATCCGCGTATGCGCGCCAGTTCTTAGGTCAAATGGATAAACCAGATGTGGATACAATCGAAGGGTTGTCGCCAGCGATTTCAATTGATCAAAAAACGACGAGTCGTAACCCTCGTTCGACAGTTGGGACAGTGACGGAGATTTATGATTATTTACGACTATTATTTGCACGAATTGGGACACCAATCTGTCCAAATCACGGGGTTGAAATTACATCGCAAACTGTAGAGCAAATGGTAGATCGTGTACTTGAATATCCAGAGCGTACGAAATTACAAGTGTTAGCACCGATTGTGTCAGGACGTAAAGGTACGCACGTGAAAGTATTAGAAGATATAAAGAAACAAGGTTATGTCCGTGTTCGTGTCGATGGAGAAATGCTTGATGTATCTGAAGAGATTACATTAGATAAAAATAAGAAGCATTCTATTGAAGTCGTAATTGATCGTATCGTTGTAAAAGAAGGGGTTGCAAGCCGCCTTGCAGATTCTCTTGAAAGTGCATTGAAACTTGGTGGAGGTCGTGTATTAATCGATGTGATTGGGGAAGAAGAACTTTTATTTAGTGAGCATCATGCTTGTCCGCATTGTGGTTTTTCAATCGGTGAGTTAGAGCCACGTATGTTTTCTTTCAATAGTCCATTCGGTGCATGTCCGACTTGTGATGGACTTGGTTCGAAACTAGAGGTAGATTTAGAACTTGTGATTCCAAACTGGGATTTATCATTAAATAAGCATGCGATTGCTCCTTGGGAACCGACAAGCTCACAATATTATCCGCAATTACTGCAATCCGTTTGTAATCATTACGGAATCGATATGGATATGCCTATTAAAGATATTCCGAAAGACTTATTTGATAAAGTACTGTATGGAAGCGGAGAAGAAAAGGTGTATTTCCGCTATGTGAATGACTTTGGTCAAGTGAAAGAAAGCGACATTTTATTTGAAGGGGTTATTCCAAATATTGAACGTCGTTACCGTGAAACGAGTTCTGATTATATTCGTGAACAGATGGAAAAGTATATGGCGGAGCAAGCGTGTCCGAAATGTAAGGGTGGCCGCTTGAAGCCAGAAAGCTTAGCTGTTTTTGTTGGCGAGAAAACAATTGCGGATGTAACGAAGTACTCCGTTCAAGAGGTCTATGATTTCTTCTCAACCATTGAACTAACAGAAAAACAAGAAAAAATTGCTCGTTTAATTTTACGTGAAATTAAAGAGCGTGTAAGCTTCTTAATTAACGTAGGGCTTGATTATTTAACTTTAAGCCGCGCCGCAGGGACGTTATCTGGTGGTGAAGCTCAGCGCATTCGCTTGGCGACACAAATTGGTTCTCGTCTTACGGGCGTACTATATATTTTAGACGAGCCTTCCATCGGGTTACATCAGCGTGATAATGACCGTCTAATTCGTACATTGCAGGAAATGCGTGACTTAGGGAATACGCTCATTGTTGTTGAACATGATGAAGATACAATGATGGCTGCTGATTACTTGCTTGATATTGGTCCAGGCGCAGGGATTCATGGTGGGCAAGTTGTATCAGCCGGATCGCCAGATGAAGTGATGAATGATGATAAATCATTAACAGGCCAATATTTAAGCGGTAAGAAGTTTATTCCGGTTCCACTTGAAAGACGAAAAGGGGACGGCCGTAAAGTTGAAATTATTGGTGCCAAAGAAAATAACTTAAAAAATGCGAAAATGTCATTCCCGCTAGGTACATTTGTAGCGGTAACAGGTGTGTCTGGTTCAGGAAAGAGTACGATGGTGAATGAAGTTTTATATAAATCGTTAGCACAGAAATTGTATAAGGCGAAAAGTAAGCCGGGGGCTCATAAGCAAATTAAAGGTCTTGAGCATTTAGATAAAGTAATTGATGTTGATCAATCACCAATCGGACGTACACCGCGTTCAAATCCAGCGACATACACAGGTGTGTTCGATGATATCCGTGATGTGTTTGCTCAAACAAATGAAGCAAAGGTACGTGGATATCAAAAAGGACGCTTTAGCTTTAACGTGAAAGGCGGACGTTGTGAAGCGTGCCGCGGTGATGGGATTATTAAAATTGAAATGCACTTCTTACCAGATGTATATGTTCCGTGTGAAGTATGTCACGGTAAACGTTATAATCGTGAAACACTAGAAGTAAGATATAAAGATAAAAACATTTCTGAAGTATTAGAAATGACGATTGAAGATGGAGTAGAATTCTTTGCGAACATCCCGAAAATTAAACGGAAGTTACAGACGCTCGTAGATGTAGGACTTGGCTATATGAAATTAGGTCAGCCGGCTACTACGTTATCAGGCGGTGAAGCGCAGCGTGTGAAACTAGCATCTGAATTGCATCGCCGTTCTACAGGCCGTACGTTATATATTTTAGATGAGCCGACGACAGGTTTACATGCACATGATATCGCACGCCTTCTAGAAGTATTACAGCGCCTTGTTGAAAGTGGTGAGACAGTGCTTGTAATTGAGCATAACTTAGATGTGATTAAGACAGCTGATTACATTGTTGACCTTGGTCCAGAAGGTGGAGACAAAGGTGGACAGATTGTTGCATCAGGTACACCGGAGCAAGTGGTCAAAGAAGAGCGTTCGTATACAGGGAAGTATTTAAAAGAAATTTTAGAGCGTGATACAGCTCGTATGAAAGAGAAGATGAAAGAGGTTGAAGTAGGGAGCTAAGCCAATTCGGCTGGCTCCTTTCCTTATTTTTGGTATGTTGTAGATAAAGGGTTTAACTGGACTTATGTGCAAACGCATGAAACAGGATGGTATGGTCTGTATTTTAGCTGGGGAAAATGGTAAGGTTGTAAGAAAACTACTTTAGAATGATAGGTATACAAGTATGGGGGATGGAATAAGCTTTTATATAATTCTATTTTGGTTTCCTACCGTGTAAGTCGCGGCTATGAAAAACAAAAGGTGACCTACACTCGTTTTCTCATTTTGTTTTTACATGGCATGGGGCTAAAAAAGGTCCTGACCGCTTCTATGCATGGCCAGATGCTCTCTTCCCACCAAAAAAAGAAAAGTTTTCTCTCGTTTTTTAATTTATTTACATGCTACTTGGCGTTTGCTAGCCATTAGCGTATGATTAAGTATATATGTCAAAAGGATGTGTAAGAAAATGAGATGGATTCTATCACTTCTTGTAAATAGCGTTGTGTTAATTGTTGTATCCGGTCTTCTAAAGGGAATCGCACCAGACGCATTTTACATAGAAAATATACAAACAGCAATTATTGCGAGTATTATTTTATCGATTTTAAATGTGTTTGTGAAACCTTTATTAATTTTAATTACGTTGCCAATTACTGTTTTAACATTCGGTTTCTTCCTAGTTGTGATTAATGCAATTACGCTAGAAATGACAGATTCATTATTAGGTAATGCTTTCAACATATCAGGATTTGGGGTAGCAATTATTGCGGCAATTTGTATTTCTATTTTAAATATGCTGATTGATAAAGTAATTGTTGAGCCGTTATCTGAAAAGAAATAAAAAAATGACAAAAGGAAAAACATTTCATGAGCCCCATGAAATGTTTTTTTCTATTTAATAGAAACGATATTTCTTGTTTACAGAAAAAAATGGTACAATATCGGTTAGAATGGAATTTTACATCAAATGAGACTGAACCCGCAGCGGAGTGGAGGTTTACATATGCCGAAAGTAAGGACAAAAGATTTAATTGAACAGTTTCAATTGGAATTAGTAAGTGGTGAAGAAGGCATTCATCGTCCGATTGATACGAGTGATTTATCGCGACCTGGGATTGAAATGGCAGGATTTTTCACATATTATCCAGCGGATCGTGTACAGCTTCTTGGAAAAACGGAGCTTACTTTTTTTGATACATTAACAAATGAGCAAAAGCAAGAAAGAATGAAAGTTCTTTGTACAGAAGAGACGCCATGTATTATTGTAACGCGTAGTCAAGATGTACCTGAGGAATTGTTACAAGCATCACGTGAATCTGGTGTACCTCTTTTACGTTCTTCCCAAACGACGACAAGACTATCAAGTCGTTTAACAAACTATTTAGAAGGGAAGTTAGCACCAACAACTGCTGTTCATGGTGTATTAGTAGATATTTATGGTGTTGGTGTTTTAATTACAGGTCAAAGTGGTGTTGGGAAAAGTGAAACAGCACTTGAGCTTGTGAAACGCGGCCATCGATTAGTTGCGGATGATAGCGTCGAAATTCGTCAAGAAGATGAAGATACTTTGGTGGGAAGCTCGCCAGACTTAATTGAGCATTTACTAGAAATTCGTGGTCTAGGCATCATTAACGTAATGACATTATTTGGTGCAGGAGCAGTGCGAAACCACAAGCGTATTACACTTGTAATTAATCTTGAGCTTTGGGATCAAAAGAAAAACTATGATCGTCTAGGCCTTGATGAGGAGAAGATGAAAATTATAGATACAGAAATTACGAAGATTACACTTCCAGTTCGTCCTGGTCGAAACTTAGCTGTTATTATTGAAGTAGCAGCCATGAACTTCAGATTAAAACGCATGGGAGTTAATGCCGCGCAGCAATTTTCAGAGCGCTTAATGAGTGCGATTGAACTAGGTAATCAGGAGTAATTTAGGAGAGGGAGGTCATACATATGCTTTTAGGTTCTGTACCACAGTTAGACCGTATAGCAATTCAGCTTGGACCGTTCCCAGTTTATTGGTATGGGGTTATTATCGGTACAGGTGTGTTGCTTGGACTTTGGCTTGCTACTCGCGAAGGGGAACGATTAGGTGTTCCGAAAGATACATTTATCGATCTTGTTTTATTCGCAGTACCAATTGCCATTATTTGTGCGAGAACGTACTACGTTATTTTTGAGTGGCAATATTATGGGCAAAACCCGATTCAAATCTTTAATATTCGTCAAGGTGGTTTGGCGATTCATGGCGCTTTAATTGGGGCTGTTATTACGGGAATTATTTTTGCAAAAGTACGCAAAGTTTCTTTTTGGAAGTTAGCTGATATTGCGGCGCCAAGTATTCTGCTTGGACAAGCGATTGGACGCTGGGGAAACTTTATGAACCAAGAGGCTCATGGCGGTGAAGTAACAAGACAGTTTTTAGAAGGTTTACATTTACCACAGTTTATTATTAATCAAATGTATATTGATGGTGTTTATTATCATCCAACGTTCTTATACGAGTCACTATGGGATTTTGCAGGTGTAATTCTATTGTTATTATTGCGCAAAGCAAATTTACGCCGTGGTGAATTATTCTTTACGTATTTAATTTGGTATTCGGTTGGGCGCTTCTATGTAGAAGGTTTACGTACGGATAGCCTCATGTTAGGACCACTTCGTATTGCACAAGTGGTGTCCATCGGGCTTATTATCATGTCTATCATTTTCATTATTGTGAGACGTAAAATGGGATATGCTAATAAAAGATATTCAGAAAAGTAGAGAAAAGTAGCATCTTACATGGGATGCTGCTTCTTTCATATTTGGGCAACTGAAGAATAGACAGGAAGGGACCAGGGAAAATGAAAATAAATACAGTGCTGTTTGATTTAGATGGGACGTTAATTAATACAAATGAACTTATTATCTCTTCTTTTTTACACACCTTAAATATATACTATCCAAATCAGTATAAGCGTGAAGATGTATTGCCATTTATCGGCCCATCTTTGCAAGAGACATTCGGTTTAATTGATGAGAGTAAAGTGGAAGAGATGATTCAGTGTTATCGTCATTTTAACCATGAGCATCATGATGAATTAGTAGAAGAATATGAAACGGTTTATGAGACAGTTCAAGAATTAAAGAAGCAAGGGTACAAAATTGGGATTGTTACAACGAAGGTAAGACAAACGGTAGAAATGGGTTTAAAGCTTTCAAAGTTAAACGAGTTTTTTGATGTTGTTGTCACAATTGATGACGTGGAGCATGTGAAACCACATCCAGAACCAATTCAAAAGGCGCTAAAGCTACTAAATGCAAAGCCAGAAGAAACGTTAATGGTTGGCGATAATCACCATGATATTGTAGGTGGACAAAACGCAGGTACGAAAACAGCAGCAGTGGCATGGACGATTAAAGGTAGAGAGTATCTAGAATCGTATAAGCCAGATTATATATTAGATAAAATGAGTGATTTGTTATCCATTTTGTCTGAATAGCGGGTAAGGGGAGAGAGTAAAGTGCGACGAACAACGCGCTACCCTGTTTCAGGAGCAAATTCATTATGGAATGTGTATAAAACGGTATCCTTTTGGAAGGTCATGAAAAATTTTATTGTCATTCAAATTGCGCGCTATACACCATTTTTAACTGTGAAAAATTGGTTGTATCGCACGTTTTTACGGATGAAGATAGGAAAGCAAACATCATTTGCACTTATGGCCATGCCGGATATTATGTTTCCAGAAAAGATTACGGTTGGAACAAATTCAGTAATTGGCTATAATACAACCATTTTAGCTCACGAATATTTAATTAAAGAATATCGCCTTGGAGAAGTCATTATAGGGAATGAAGTGATGATTGGAGCGAATTCCACTGTTTTGCCAGGTGTGAAGATAGGGGACGGTGCTATTGTTTCAGCAGGTACGCTTGTTCACCGGGATGTACCAAGTGGTGCATTTGTAGGTGGAAATCCGATGCGTATCATTTATACGAAAGAAGAAATGGCGGTAAGAGAAGGTCAATGTTAAAAATGTAACATTTCCCTTCTCTTTTTATGAATAAAAAGGAAATAATTGATTATAATATACTGTTTTGTTTTTTACGGAATCGTTTATACTTAAAGATAGAAGAATGTATGAGCGAAGAAAACAAAAAACTGGAGGATATATGGGGAAAAATCAAAGAATATACAAGGAGAACGGACAAGTTATCTCTTTTAATCAATTAGCGGATTTCTTTTATAAAAAAGGGATGAGAGCTTATCAGGGTCATAAATTACAAGATGCAATTAAATATTTTCGAAGAGCGGCACAAAGCGAGAAAGAGCCGTTTATTTTATGTCAATTAGCAACGGTATTATCGGAAGTTGGTGAGTATCAAGAATCAAATCAGATTTTCTTGAAACTGATTCGTTCGAATCCTGATATTGAACAGTGCTATTATTTTATTGCAAATAATTATGCATATCTTGGTTTGTTCCAACAAGCAAAGAAGTATGCCGAGCAGTATTTAGAAGTAGCGACAGAACAAGAATTCGTGGAAGATACGCTAGAATTGCTTGAGATTATGGAAGAAGAATCGATGGATACGGAAGAGCTTGAAGATGAAGATGAGCTAATTGTCATGCAGGAAGAGGCGAATCGTTATATTCGTAACGGACAATTAGAGGAAGCGATTGCTACGCTTGAAGTTGTGACGAAAGATTATCCAGAATTTTGGTCGGGCTATAATAACTTGGCAATTGCGCATTTTCAATCAGGAAATGTAGATCAGGCACTCAAGCTAACCGAGATGATTTTAGAGAAAAACCCTGGTAATATGCACGCGCTTTGTAATGCGCTTATTTTTCTATATTCAATTGGGGAACATAAACAAGTAGAATGTTTAGCGGGACAATTAGAATCCGTATATCCGATGTCGTTTGAACATCGTTTAAAGCTAGGGACAACGCTTGCGACAATTGGTCACTTTGCAAATGCTTATAAGTGGTTAAGATTATTAAAACGCCAAGGATATGAAGGAGATGTTAGCTTCTATTACTGGTTTGCATACTCAGCTTATATGGTAAAAGACCAGCATACAGCGGAAAAGATGTGGCGATCTGTTGTAGAATTGCACCCTGATAAAAAGGGAAAAGAGCCGTGGAATGCTTTAAATTTAGCTGATGAAGGGCAAAATATTTTGTTTGAAGAACTGCGAAAATCTTTCCAGCAAAGTGCAACGTTAGAAGAACAAATGCTAGCTTTATATTTAATGAATGAATTAACAACACCTGAGAAAATTGGGTTTTTCTTTGATATAACGCAAGCTAAAAATGGTGTTCCAATTGTGTCACAGCTTGCGAAATACTTCTTTTTACTTAATAGTCATAAGAGTATTCCGGGTGAATTACAGCCGTTTGAACAGTGTGTTCGGATTGCGGATGCCTTATATAATTATACAAATAAAGAAGATGAATTGATTGAAGAGTGCTTACATTTTTGGTTTTGCACTTTCATACGTTTATATACATCGGGAACAGTCTTTACGAATGTATTTGGCTGGTCGGCGGCAATTGAATATATTGTACGCGGTGAACAAAGAAATAAGATGACACAGGCCGAACTTGGAAATATATATAATGTATCTGTAGCAACTGTAAGAAAATATGTGAAAGCAGTAAAGCGTACGCATGCATAGGCAAATCATTGGGAAAAAACAGATGCTAACAGTATAATGAGGGTAAGTTATGGTAGGAATGAATAGGAGTGAATAGTGTGTCAGAAGAAAAAATTTATGATGTCATTATTATTGGTGCTGGGCCAGCTGGGATGACAGCTGCAGTGTATACATCTCGTGCAAATTTGAGCACGCTTATGTTAGAACGTGGTATTCCAGGCGGACAAATGGCGAACACAGAAGATGTAGAAAACTATCCAGGTTATGAATCCATTTTAGGACCTGATTTATCAAATAAAATGTTCGAGCATGCGAAGAAATTTGGTGCTGAATATGCATATGGTGATGTAAAAGAAATCATCGATGGTAAAGAGTATAAAACAGTTGTAGCTGGTAAAAAAGAATACAAAACACGCGCAATTATTGTTGCAAGTGGTGCAGAGTACAAAAAAATCGGTGTGCCAGGTGAGAAAGAACTTGGTGGCCGCGGTGTATCATACTGTGCAGTATGTGACGGCGCATTCTTTAAAGGAAAAGAACTTGTTGTTGTTGGCGGCGGAGACTCTGCTGTTGAGGAAGGTGTATATTTAACACGTTTCGCATCAAAAGTAACAATTGTTCACCGTCGTGATGCTCTTCGTGCACAGAAAATTTTACAAGACCGTGCTTTCCAAAATGAAAAAGTAGATTTCATTTGGAATCACACTGTGAAAGAAATTAACGAAGAGAACGGTAAAGTAGGTAGTGTAACACTTGTAGATGTAAACAGTGGTGAAGAGCAAGAATTTAAAACAGATGGTGCGTTCATCTACATCGGCATGTTGCCATTATCAAAACCATTTACTGAACTTGGCATTACAAATGAAAATGGTTATATCGAAACAAACGAACGTATGGAAACAAAAGTTCCTGGTATTTTCGCAGCTGGTGATGTTCGCGAGAAAATGCTTCGTCAAATTGTAACAGCAACTGGCGACGGTAGTATTGCAGCGCAAAGTGCACAGCATTATGTGGAAGAATTACTAGAGGAACTAAAAACTGTAACAGAAAAATAGGGGATGGGATTCCCTTTTGAAAAGAAAGCTACATGAATCGTAGCTTTCTTTTTTTATTTTTTACCTTAAATGTCAAATATTTGTCAAAAGTTCTTTGGATTACAAGATTACCTATTGTTATACTAGACTTTACGAAAAAAAATGAAAATAAGAAATGAGGAGTTTATTCGGTATGGAATGGCGTAATATATATCGGGGTTTTTGTATGGGGGTTAGTGATTTAATTCCTGGGGTGAGCGGCGGCACAATTGCTGTTGTACTAGGGATTTATGAAAGGCTGCTTGCGGCGATTAGTGGATTCTTTAGTCGTGAGTGGAAAAAACATTTGAGTTTTTTGATTCCGCTTGGTGCTGGTGTAGCGGCAGCATTTTTAACATTAAGTCATGTGATTAAATATTTACTGGCAAATCATTATGAGCCAACTCAGTTTTTCTTCCTTGGTTTAATCTTAAGTATTTTACCAATGTTAATGAGGGAAGCAAATGCAAAAGAAACATTTAAAGCAGGACATATTGTGATACTAATAGTTGCAGCGGCGCTTGTAGCTGTAACAGCATTATTTAAGCCGGATAAAGCGGCGGACCCAATTATGACGTTAACAATTTTAAATACAATTGGTCTATTTTTTGCAGGATGGATGGCGAGTATGGCTATGCTTCTTCCAGGGATTAGTGGATCATTTATTTTATTAATTATTGGTGTGTACCCAACAGCAATTAATGCTTTAACAACATTAAATCTGCCGTTAATTGTAGTAATTGGTGCAGGTGTTATGATGGGATTTGTTGTAAGTAGTAAAGGAATTAGCTATTTATTAACACATTTTAAAAGCGCAACATTCGCTGCGATTATCGGACTTGTGATTGGATCAATCGCAGTTGTATTTCCTGGAATTCCGTCCGGTGGCATGTCAATTGTAAGTTCTATTATTACGTTTGTATTAGGGTTTGCGATTGTATCATATTTTAGTAAGAAATAAGTGATTGAGGGATAGCCCTCAATCACTTATTTTTTTGTTTAGCATGAATTGTCCGGAAAAACTTGCTTGGTTCAATTTATATATATTGAAAAAACTGACATAAAAGCACTTTCTTTTTAGGGGAGGACGAGAGCAACTGGCCGTGCATAGCAGCGATTTCTATGTTGAAAAATGATTAGTAATCAGTGTGGGATGAAGATTACTAATCATTTTTATTAATAATTTTTGTATTTTTTACCAATAATATGTGAAAGAGGTAGATTTGAAGAAGTTGCTTGAACTTATATACATAAGTTGAATGATATAAAAGCCCTTTCTTTAGGGGGGACGAGAGCAACTGGCCGTGCATAGAAACGGTCAGGGCCTCTTCCTACCACATTTAAAAGGGAGTGAAGGTCATGTTTTATATGTAAAAGGATATATGGTAATTACCTTTATTTTTCTAGTTTACCCCGCTATTTGCAAACAGTAAGAATCCTACTACAAGATTCAGATAAAAGCTTTATTTGGAGGTGTCTATATGAAAGTGTCGGTATTTATTACGTGCCTTGTTGATGTTTTTTATCCAGAAGTAGGAAAAGATGTTGTTGAGATTCTCGAAGATTTAGGCTGTGAAGTCGACTTTCCCAAAAACCAAACTTGCTGTGGCCAGCCTGCTTATAATAGCGGGTATCATAAAGAAACGAAAACGGCTGCAAAGCATATGATTGAAGCGTTTGCTGGTTCAGAGTATGTTGTGGCACCATCAGGCTCTTGTGTCATGATGGTTCATGAGTTTTCAAGTTTATTTTCTGAAAGTGAAACAGAATGGCGGCAAAAAGCTACGGAACTTGCAAATAAAACGTATGAATTTACACAGTTTATTGTAGAGGTACTAGGAAAAGAAGATTTAGGTGCAAAGCTTCATAAAAAAGCAACTGTTCATACATCCTGTCATATGAGCCGGTTAATGAATATTAAAGAGCCCCCTCAAACATTATTAAAACATGTAGAAGGGTTGGAAGTCACTCCGTTGTCCCACAATTATGATTGTTGTGGATTTGGCGGTACATTCGCAGTGAAGATGGCGGAAGTCTCTGAGCAAATGGTTGATGAAAAAGTGAAGCGTATTATGGAAACGGGTGCGGAATTGTTAATCGGGATGGATTGCAGTTGCTTAATGAATATAAAAGGCCGATTAACCCGTAATGGTTATCCAATTGAAGTGAAGCATATTGCGCAAGTGTTAAATGAGGATAGAGGGGGGATATAAAAATGGGAATGAAAATCGGGAACGATCCCTTTCATAAACGTGCTGAAACAGGGATTGGGGATCAATTCATGAGAAATGCTGTTAAGAAAGCGCAAGATGGTCTTAGAAGCAAGAAATTAAAAGCTACTGAGAGTCTTGGGAACTGGGAAGAATGGCGTTCTTTAGGAGAAGAGATTCGAAAGCATACATTAGAAAATCTTGATTATTATTTATATCAACTCACTGAAAAGATTGAGCAAAATGGTGGTTCTGTTTATTTCGCAGAGACTGCTGAAGATGCAAGGGAATATGTAAAAGGGATTATAAAAAAGAAAAATGCGAAAAAAATTGTAAAGTCAAAATCTATGGTAACGGAAGAAATCAGTCTAAATGAAGCAATTGAAGAAGTTGGCGGGGAAGTATTAGAAACAGACTTGGCAGAATTTATTTTACAAATTAATGATCATGATCCACCATCGCATATTGTTGTTCCATGTCTTCATAAAGATAAAGAAAGCATTTGCGAGTTGTTTAAAGAAAAAATAGGTTATACCGGGCCAGCTGATCCCGAAAAAATGGCGAGGTTTGTACGGAACTATTTGCGTAATGACTTTTTAACAGCGGATGTAGGTGTGACGGGATGTAATTTTGCTGTTGCGGAGTCCGGGTCTATTTCGATTGTAGCGAATGAAGGGAATGCGAGATTGGTTACGACCATTCCGAAAACGTTAATTACCGTGATGGGGATGGAGCGCATTGTCCCAACATGGGAAGAACTTGATGTTTTAGTAACGCTTTTGTGCCGAAGCTCTGTCGGACAAAAGTTAACAAGTTATATTACAGGTTTAACGGAACCTGGGGGGACAGATGGACCTGAGGAATTTCATTTAGTAATTGTTGATAACGGTCGTTCTAATATTTTAGGAACAGAGTTTCAAAGTGTTTTGCAGTGTATTCGGTGCGCGGCATGTATTAATGTGTGTCCAGTATATCGTCATATCGGGGGACATGCATACGGCTCTATTTATCCTGGCCCAATTGGTGCTGTATTGACACCGCTTTTAGGCGGATATGATGAATATAAGGATTTACCTTATGCATCTAGCCTGTGTGGTGCTTGTACGGAAGCATGTCCAGTAAAAATACCTTTACACGAATTATTAATTGGTCATCGGCGACAGATTGTAGAAGAAGCGAAAAAGTCTCCTGTAGCCTGGGATATGGCTATGAAAGGCTTTGAAAAAGTGGTGAATAGTTCGAGGTCGTTCTCTTTAGCAGCGAGGACAGCTCCGTATGCATTAAAGCCTTTTACAAAAGGAGATAAAATTGAGCGCGGGGTAGGACCGTTAAAAGCTTGGACAGAAGCAAGAGATTTTCCAGCTCCGAAAAAACAACCGTTTAGAGATTGGTTTGAAAAGCGGAAAAGGGAGGATCGATAATGGCCATTCAAAATCGCGAAACATTTTTATCCAAGGTATCAGAAAGACTTGGGAGAAAACGTCCGGAAACTGTAGAAAAGCCGAGTTGGTCTGTTTCTCCGCAATGGAGCGTTTTTGACGGATTAACAAAGGACGAGCTTGTATTGAAGCTGATGGAACATTGTGAAACTATTCATACGGAAGTTCGGCGAACAGAAAAGGCTAACCTTGCAGAAACGTTACACTCCTTTATGAAAGAATGGAATATCAAATCTGTTATTTATTCAAATGATGGACGGTTTGATGAATATAATCTTAGCGAATTTTTAACAAATGAAGGGGCAATACATTTTCATAAATGGGATTTAGCCCATAAGGAAGAGAGTATTGAATTTGCGAAAACAGCTAATGTTGGAATTACATTTTGTGATATTACTCTTGCGGAATCAGGAACTGTCGTTTTATTTAATGATGGTATGAAAGGGAGACACGTTAGTCTTCTTCCTGAATCGTATATCGCAATTGTCCCAAAAAGTACGATTGTCCCCAGATTAACACAAGCTACAAAGATGATTCATCATCAAAATATTGAGGGTGAAGCCATTCCGTCTTGTTTGAACTTCATCTCTGGTCCGTCAAACAGTGCTGATATTGAAATGAACCTCGTCGTAGGTGTACATGGACCGATAAGAACAGCGTATATTATTGTCGATGATCAATAATTGTTCAAGACTTCTCTGTGGGGGTCCTGTTTACAAAGTAAGTAGTGAAAGATGAAGGTGTCCGACTGATAAAAGTTTCACCTTATCTCCGTACAATTGCTTATAAGATATGCAAATTACTGAGGTATTCTATTTTGTAACTGAATGGCGATGGGAATCGATTCCCATCGTTTTTTGTTTGTTTAGGCTGGGAGTTCCTTCATTGTGACAAACTGTTTTTGATAGTATAATGAAATGAGTATGTGATGAAAAAATTCGTCATTAGTAGCTGAGGTGAAGAAGCATGCAAAGAGTCACAAACTGTGTATTAATTAAAGATAGTGAAGTGCTCCTACTACAAAAGCCTCGTCGAAATTGGTGGGTCGCACCAGGCGGAAAGATGGAGCGCGGTGAGACTGTAAGAGAATCAGTTGTTCGTGAATATCGTGAAGAAACAGGTATTTATTTAAAGAACCCAGCATTAAAGGGAGTCTTTACCTTTGTCATCCAAGAAGGTGATAAAGTTGTTTCCGAATGGATGATGTTTTCATTCTTAGCAACAGATTTTGCAGGAGAAAACAAATTAGAAAGCGAAGAAGGCATCATTGGCTGGCATACATTTGATAAAATTGATGAGTTAGCAATGGCACCGGGAGATTATCATATTATTGATTATTTGATCAAAGGAAACGGCATAATTTACGGTACATTTGTATATACACCAGATTTTGAATTACTTTCATATCGATTGGATCCAAGCTAAACCTTCGAGGAGGGGATACGATGACAGAGAATAATGATATTAAAATGGTAATTATTACAGGAATGTCTGGTGCAGGAAAAACAGTAGCTCTGCAAAGTTTTGAAGATTTAGGATATTTTTGTGTAGATAATTTACCTCCGATGTTATTGCCGAAGTTTGTTGAACTTATGGCAGAGTCAAAAGGAAAAATGAATAAAGTGGCACTCGGTATTGATTTACGAGGTCGTGAATTTTTTGAACATTTATGGGGATCACTTGATGATTTATCAGAACGCACGTGGATTATTCCTCATATTTTATTTTTAGATGCAAAAGATAGTACGCTCGTAACACGTTATAAAGAAACGAGACGTTCGCATCCACTTGCACCAACTGGTTTGCCGTTAAAAGGGATTGAGGCAGAGCGTAATTTATTAACAGACATGAAAGCAAGAGCAAATATTGTACTTGATACGTCTGAGTTAAAACCGAAAGAACTGCGTGAAAAGATTGTTCATCTGTTTGCAACAGAGGGTGAGCAAGCATTCCGTGTAAATGTGATGTCATTTGGATTTAAGTACGGCATTCCAATTGATGCAGATTTAGTATTTGATGTTCGTTTTTTACCAAATCCATACTATATTCCACAAATGAAGCCATTAACAGGACTTGATGAAGAAGTTTCGTCATATGTGCTCAAGTTTAATGAAACACATAAATTTTTGGAAAAGTTGACGGATCTTATTAGTTTCATGCTTCCGCATTATAAAAGGGAAGGTAAGAGTCAGCTTGTGATTGCAATTGGATGTACAGGTGGGCAACATCGTTCTGTTACGCTTGCAGAATACCTTGGGAAACATTTGAAACCAGAGTATATGGTTCATGTATCTCATCGTGATGTGGAGAAGAGAAAGGGCCATTAAGGGATGAAAAAAGAGAGAAAACCTAGAATTGTCATTATGGGAGGAGGAACTGGACTATCTGTTTTATTAAGAGGATTAAAAAAGTATCCGGTTGATATTACAGCGGTCGTGACAGTTGCCGATGATGGTGGCAGTTCGGGTAGATTACGTGATGAACTAGAAATTCCACCCCCAGGCGATATTCGTAACGTGCTTGTTGCGTTATCAGATGTAGAGCCGCTTGT
Organism: Bacillus sp. NPDC094106; assembly: GCF_044764345.1. NCBI lineage: Bacteria > Bacillati > Bacillota > Bacilli > Caryophanales > Bacillaceae > Bacillus > Bacillus sp. NPDC094106. Next base: position 82,112 of record NZ_JBIWHY010000017.1, read on the forward strand.
GGAAGCTTTATTTCAACATCGTTTTACATCCGGAGAAGGATTAACAGGTCATGCGTTAGGGAATTTATTATTAGCAGCTATGACTTCCATTACGGGGGACTTTTTCCATGCTATTACAGAAACGAGTAAGGTGTTAAATGTAAGAGGACGTGTATTACCAGCGGCAAATCAAAGTGTTGTGCTTCATGCAGAACTTGAAGATGGGCAAATTGTAACAGGCGAATCAAAGATTCCTTACTTTGGAAAGAAAATTAATCGTGTCTTTTTAACACCTGGGGATGTAGAGCCGTTATATGAAACATTGGCTGAAATTCAGCGGGCAGATTTACTCGTATTTGGTCCAGGAAGTTTGTACACAAGTATATTGCCGAATTTAATCGTGAAAAAAATCGGAGACGCCGTTCTTGCTGCAAAGGCGAAGAAGGTATATGTATGTAATGTTATGACACAAGCTGGTGAAACGATGGGTTATACTGCATTTGATCATATCCAGGCGCTACATGATCATCTTGGAACCTCATTTATCGATACTGCGATTGTGAATAATCAGGAGATTCCTTGTCCATTACGTAAATTGTATGCAAAAGAAATGTCTGAACCTGTTGTAGTTGATGAAGAACGTTTCACTGAGAATAACATTAATTTGATTCAAGATGAATTAGCGAAGTACGATGATCAAGTTGTAAGACATGATACATTAAAATTAGCTTCTATCTTATATTCGTTGTTATAAGCGTGCGTTATCTCTTTATGAGATAACGCTACTCATTCATATAGGACAAAATTTTTGTTCCAAAATATCGTATAAGGAGGTGTTGACTGTGTCATTTGCATCAGAAACAAAGAAAGAGCTCACGAAGCTTGAAATGAAGGAATGCTGTGAGAAAGCAGAATTATCAGCATTGCTTCGGATGAACGGATCGCTTTCTTTTTCAAACCGTCGTCTTTCCATTGATATTCAAACAGAAAATGCAGCAATCGCCAGAAGAATTTACACATTGCTGAAAAAAGGATATGACGTGACGGTAGAATTACTTGTTCGTAAAAAAATGCGACTGAAGAAAAATAATGTATATATCGTTCGACTTGTTGAAAAATCCCGCGAAATATTAGCGGACCTTCAAATTGTTCGAGAAGATTTTTCATTTATTCGGAATATATCACAGGAGTTAATTGAGAAAAAATGTTGTAAACGATCGTATTTACGAGGTGCATTTTTAGCAGGTGGTTCAGTAAATAACCCAGAAACATCATCTTATCATTTAGAGATCTTTTCGTTATACAAGGAACATAATGATTCTATATGTGAACTGATGAACGGATTTGATTTAAATAGTAAGACATTAGAAAGGCGAAAAGGATATATTACGTATTTGAAAGAAGCGGAGAAAATTACGGAGTTTTTAAATATTATCGGTGCACATAATGCACTCTTAAGGTTTGAGGACATTCGAATTGTTCGCGATATGCGTAATTCAGTGAATCGCTTGGTGAACTGTGAGACGGCCAATTTAAATAAAACAATTGGTGCGGCATTAAGACAAATTGAAAACATTCGTTACATTGATGAGACGGTTGGGCTTGATATTTTGCCAGATAAACTGCGAGAGATTGCACAACTAAGAATTAACTATCAAGATGTAACATTGAAAGAATTAGGCGAGATGGTATCTGGGGGGAAAATCAGTAAATCAGGTATTAATCATCGCTTGCGTAAAATCGATGAAATTGCAGAAAAATTACGCACGGGGGAAACAGTAGTAAAAAAATAAGAGCAAAGGGGAGAGAACTGTGGTTCAAAAAAAGGTTACAGTTTCATTAAAAAACGGCTTACAAGCACGTCCGGCTGCGTTGTTTGTACAAGAGGCGAATCGTTTTCATGCTGATATTTTCATTGAGAAAGATGGGAAAACAGTCAACGCAAAGAGCATAATGGGGATTATGAGCTTAGCGATTGGATCTGGCTGCAACGTAACAATCACGACAGAAGGTTCAGATGCAGAAGCAGCTTTAGAAGCGCTAGCTGCATATGTGCAAAATAAAGAATAAAAGCTATCGCAGGCGCGGTAGCTTTTTATTGTTAGATGTTGTCGAACGGTTGATATAAAAAAGACTATCGCTTGAGCGATAGTCTTTTTTTAATATCCAGCGACCATTCTAAACGAGCCGCTTTCGCTTTTAAATCTATCCAGCTCCAGCGGCTAGAATGGTCGGTGGTTTCGCTTCTTCCGCCGAGGTAAAAAGCACCTCTTTGTTAGAAGCTCCATCCCCCTCCCATTCTGAGCGAGCCGCTTCCACTTTTGAATCTATCCAGCCTCAGCGGCTAGAACAGTCGGTCGTTTCACCCCTTCATTCGAGGCAAAAAGCGCCTCGGAATCGGGGGTTCCAACGCCCTCCTGTTCTAAACGAGCCGCTTCCGCTTTTAATATATTAACGATTTGTAAAGATTTTATCGATTAAGCCGTATTCTAGTGCTTTTTCTGCTGTCATGAAGTTGTCGCGGTCTGTGTCGCGTTGTAGAACTTCTAATGGTTGACCTGTGCGCTCAGAAAGAATTTGGTTTAATTTTTCACGTAAGAATAGGATGCGTTTTGCTGCAATTTCAATTTCAGTTGCTTGACCTTGTGCCCCGCCAAGTGGTTGGTGAATCATAACTTCACTGTTTGGAAGTGCAAAACGTTTTCCTTTTTCACCTGCTGCAAGTAGGAAAGCACCCATAGATGCTGCCATACCAATACAAATTGTTGATACTTGTGGTTTAATAAATTGCATTGTATCGTAAATTGCCATACCTGCTGTGATAGAACCACCAGGGCTGTTGATGTATATGTGAATATCTTTTTCTGGATCTTGAGATTCCAAGAATAAAAGCTGGGAAACGATTGAGTTTGCTACGTTATCATCAATTGCGCTACCAAGCATAATGATGCGGTCTTTTAATAGGCGAGAGTAAATATCGTAAGCGCGTTCTCCACGATTTGTTTGTTCAATTACTGTAGGAATTAAATTCATCTGTTATTTCCTCCTTTGAAAGCTTTCTTAGTCTTATAATACAATTATGGTCAATAAAGGTCAAACGAAACCACTTTAAATCAAAAAAATATGTAGTTGTACCATGATTTATTCGCTATGTTTTTGAAATTCCCTGCTTATGTATCTTCAACATCATAACCGAATTATATAAATTTAAACGTCATAAGAGAAGTATGTTATTTACAAAAAAACAAAAGAACGCCTTTTCTAATAGAAGCGTTCTCTCGTTTCCTATTCTTTTAAGAGGTAGGTGACTTTATTTAAGATATGCTCGATTTGTTTTGCGTTCTTGCTATACATTTGACTTGCCGATTTTGATTTTGTTTCCAAAGAAAATAATTCAAGATCAGCATGACATTTTTTTAAGGAAGCTAACAATAATGGTTTATCTTGAGGAGAAGGCATTTGAATTTTATCATTATAGATGTCAACAGTGAGCTGTCCATAGGAATCAACTTGTCCAAGAAAAACATTTTCGATCATTACCCCAATTTTTTCTAATTCAGCATGAAGCCAAGCGCGATTATGACCGCTAGCTGAAAGAGGCTCATCCAGCACATTTCCATCCATAATGACTGTGTGTGTTTCTTTTTCATTTGGTAACTTTAATCCAATATCTTTTGCTGTTAATGGTTGTTTATCTTTCTTCAGTAAGATATTTAATTCACCATTTGGTTCTAATACGGCAAATTCCACATCCGCTATATTGAATACATCTTTCTTTCGAAGAAGTTCGAGTAATTCATCACTTGTATACTTTTCTTTCTTTAAATTGTCCTCAAGTACTTTGCCATCTTTTATAAACACGGTGGATTTACCTTCAAAGAAATCACGTATTGTTTTATTTTTTAGCGAAATAAGCCCTGCGAAAAACGGTACGATAGCGAAAACGAGCATACTGGAAACACCGTGGAAAAAGTTTTGTTCTAGTCCCGTCGATACTTCCGCAGCGATATCACCAATTGTCATACCAGCTATATATTCAAAGAAGGAAAGTTGAGAAATTTGTCTTTTTCCAAGCCACTTTGTAATGGCAAATAAAACAATTAAGACACATAAAGAACGGATGATGACAAGTGGCCATTCGGGTATGTGAGACATAGTAATTCCCTCCAGTTTGCCTAAAATCCTTTATACTGTGGTTCTTCTAATTCCAATACTGAAATTCGGTTCTTTAGATCAGCGATGACGCTGTCCATTTCTAACATACATTCATGAAAAATGCGTTTTGCTTCTTCGTCTGCAGCATTTTGTGAAAGAGTACTTAAACTAGCTTGTGCTCCTTTTAAACTAGCAAGACACGTTTTTACACTAGCAACAACAGTCATGAAAACACCTCTTATCCTTTCGGTTTAAATAATAGAGCTCCGATGAATCCGAAAATAATAGCTGCTGATACACCGGCGCTTGTTACTTTAAACATGCCAGTTATAACACCGACGATTCCATGCTTTGCTGCTTCTTCCATGGCTCCGTGAACAAGGGCGTTCCCAAAGCTTGTAATGGGAACTGTCGCTCCAGCGCCTGCGAAATCGATTAAAGGCTCATATAAATTGAATCCATCTAGTATAGCGCCGATAACAACGAGTGTTGCCATTGTGTGAGCAGGCGTCAGCTTCACGACATCAAACATAAGTTGGCCGATTACACAAATCAGCCCACCGATGACAAAAGCCCAGAAAAAAATCATTGTTGTACACCTCCAAGTTCAATGGATACAGCATGAGCGATGCACGGAATGGTTTCTGATTGCTGGAATGTAATGGGAGACAGTAAAGCACCTGTCGCAACAACAAGCATTTTTTTGAATTCCCCTTGTTTCATTCGGTTTAATAAATGCCCGTATACGACTGTTGCTGAACAGCCTGCGCCACTCCCGCCTGCTAAGACAGGTTGTTCTTCCTTATAAATGAGTAATCCACAATCTTGAAATTGTTTGCTCGTTACTTTTGTTCCGTGCTTATGCAGTAAATCGTAGGCAATCTCACGCCCAACATGACCGAGGTCGCCCGTTACGATTAAGTCATAGTAAGATGCATCAATTTGCCTTTCGCGTAAATGTGCCTCGATTGTATCGACAGCGGCAGGGGCCATTGCGCCTCCCATATTAAAGGGATCAGTTAACCCCATATCAACGACTCGTCCAATTGTTGCAGATGTCACACTTGGGCCGTATCCTTCACTACTCAAAATGGCAGCACCTGCACCAGTTACAGTCCATTGTGCGGTAGGTGGTTTTTGACCGCCGTATTCCGTTGGATAGCGGAATTGTTTTTCAACAGCAGTGTTATGACTGGATGATCCTGTTAATAAATATTTTGCACCTTTTGCATTAACGATACTTGCACCGAGGGCAAGGCCCTCCATGGAAGTAGAGCAAGCGCCAAATAATCCAAGATAAGGTGTACCGAGTGTACGACATGCAAAGCTTGAAGGAGTAATTTGATTAATTAAGTCCCCTGCAAGTACAAATTGAATATCTTCTTTACGAAGTTTTGCTTTTTCCGTTGCGCGGCTGCAAGCTTCTTCAAATAAAATTTTATGTGCCTTTTCATAAGAGTCTTGTCCCAGCCATAAATCTTCATGAAGAGTATCGAAGTCTTCAGGGATTTTTCCGTTCGCTTCAAATGGCCCACCGATTACGCCTGTTGAGATGATGACTGGTTTATTTTCAAATATCCATGTTCGGTGTCCTTGTAACATTTACAGCCCTCCCCATTGAACGAGAATGGTTTTAATAAGAGCAATCACAAAAGCAGAAAATACACCAAATAAAATAACGGCCCCTGCTAATTTGAACATGTTACCACCAACACCAAGGACAAAGCCTTCTGTTCGGTGTTCAATACAAGCAGCGATAACAGAGTTGCCAAATCCGGTAACAGGAACAGCTGTCCCAGCCCCAGCAAATTGTCCGAGGCGGTCATACACGCCGAAGCCAGTGAGTAACATGGAAATGAAAATGAGTGTAGCTACTGTAGGGTTTCCGGCAGATCGCTCGGTGAAATCAAAATAGGTGATATAAAAGGTCGAAATGAGTTGGCCGATTAAACAAATGAGACCGCCAACAAAAAAGGCTTTTATACAATTCTTTAAAACGGGACGCTTTGGTTCGCGCTGTTGTTCAAATTTTTTATATTCCTGTTGTATAGGTGTTAAATTTTTGTCTTTACTGGACATTTGAATCCTTCCTTTTCCTTTAGAGAACGTACAATTACGTATCAGATTTCATTTCTGATTGAATGATCTTTAATTGCTTTTTAATCTGATCCTTATTTACTATTTTTTTCTTAATTTTGTTTTCGAGTTTATCTAACATCATAAAAATTTTTCGATCTGTACTTACGTGAATATTGAAAGTTGGATACTCGTTACTGAGTTGCGTTTTAAGTCTGCTTCGCAGAGGTTTCAAACCAAATCTTTCATGATGTTCTGGTTTAACAGCTATGTAAAGATCTAAATTGGAGTTAACGGCTGCGGCTTCTGTGATTTCTTCCATAGCGAGTGCTTTCTTCTTTGCGCCTTGAGATATCGACTGATTAAAGGATTCTGTACTCATTTTCGTTAACTTTGGACCCTTCTTTTCCTCTGTTTGTTTTGCTTTTTCTTTATTTACTTTTTTATCTAATGGACTACTGCCACAGCCGGCAAGTGAACTGAGCAGGAGTACGAATAACGCGGTTATGATGCCAATTTTTCGCATTACAATCATTCCATTTCTATTGCTTTATGTAATTTGAGAGAAAAAGGATGATATGGAATCATCCTTTTTCTTCAAAAGGTGCGTACCATCAGAAGAGATGGTACTGTCACTTATTGTTGTGAGTATTGAGGCTCTTCCTGCTGAACTTCGTCTAAACGTGGGTTTAAAGATTCAATGATAGATTGTGTTTGTTGTGCAGCTGTTTGGAAAAGTTGTTTTGCTTGTTGATTATCTGTATCAAGAGCAAACCCCTCTAAGCTTGCTTGTGCACTTTTTAATCCAGAAACAGTTTGTTTTAATTTTGTAATTACAGTCATTGAATGAAGCCTCCTTTGGAATATCAATTCAAAGATTATGATTTGTGAGTAAGCATGAAAATATAATTACCAAATTTAGGTTTCATTCGAAGTGTAAATTTTCATCCATATGTAATTTGAAAATGTAAGGGATTAGCAGGTTTTCCGTATACAGGTTAAAAGCGACATCAACTCCCTTTTTTTGAGGTGGACGAGGGCATCTGACCGTGCATAGAAACGGTCAGGGCCTTTTCCTACCGCATGCAATGTTTAAAACAAAAGGGGAAAGCAAGTAGCGGGCATGTTGTATTCTGCATAGCAGCGACTTATATGTCGGAAAATTAAAATGAATATATATTTATGATGACAAATTGTGATATCAGTAGTTATATTTAAGAATAACGATTATGTATGAATTTGTAGGCTTTTGATTGAGGGTATTTTCAGAAGATACATATTTTATATTTCGTTGTTCAAAATATCATGTATCAATTCAAATATGGAGAATAAACATTAGCAAATAGCGATTAAAAGGAGAAAGAGTTATGGATCATCATACTTTAGTTAGATGGCTGGAAGCAATGTTAGTTATATTTGCACTAATTGCAATTTGGTTTTCTGCAAGTAATTTCAGTAGTGTGAAGCGCTTTTTAATTGGTCGTCCGATGCGAACGTCAGAGCTTCATGCACAACATAACAAACTATTTTGGTTAATTGCGCTGCCAATCCTTTCAGCAGATTTGTATTCATCTGTTGCATATGGACCGGAATCAGGAATGACAGAGCTTGCTGGGCTTGGTCCTGATGCGAAATGGTTAATCTTGCCGATTACCATTTCTACTATCGCTCTTTTGGCAATTTTGATTGTATCGTATATTATGGGGATTTTGGCATATCCAAACGGCGGGGGAGCGTATGCTATCGCGAAAGATAATTTCAAGCCGCGCTGGGTTTCTCTTGTTGCCTCTAGTTCGCTGCTCGTTGATTATGTGTTGACGGTAGCTGTATCTGTATCTGCAGCTATAGAGGCGGTTTCTTCTGCGTATCCTGTAGTCGCTCCATATGAAACGATTTTAGCAATCTTATGCGTCATTATCTTAGTGCTTGTGAACTTACGCGGATTAGCAGAATCAGCTCGCGTTTTTGCTTGGCCGACATTCGGTTTTATGATTTGTATGTTAATTTTAATTTTTACGGGATTTTTTGATGAACTGCGTCACGGGTTTATTCAACCAAGTACACCGAGCTTTGGAACAGTTCCAGAGGGCTTAACAACTTTACTAATTTTGAAAGCGTTCAGTTCAGCTTGTTCAGCACTTACAGGAATTGAGACGATTTCAAATGCAGTTCCTATTTTTAGAGAACCACAGCAAAAAAACGCAATTAGAACGTATATTGCTCTAGGTTCGATCACAGCTGTGACACTTTTAGGCTTTTCGTATCATCTGTATGCGAAAGGTATTACGCCAGACTCACACAACACGATGTTGTCGCAGTTAGCTGGCATGTATTTTGGACATGGAATTTTATATCAAGTAATTATATGGTTTACGTTTATAGTGTTAATTTTAGCGGCAAACTCTACATTTACAGGGTTTTCTCAGCTTGCTGCGATTGTAGCGGCAGACGGATTTTTGCCTCGAAGTTTAACAAATCGTGGAGACCGTTTAGGATATTCGAATGGAATTATTGTGCTAGCATCACTAGCATGTATTTTAATTATATCGTTCCATGCGCATACAAATGCGTTAATTCCACTATATGCGATCGGTGTTTTCCTTTCGTTTACAGTAGCGCAAATTGGTTTGATGCGCCGCTGGAAACGAGTAAAAGGATCGCATTGGAAAATCAAGTTTACGATTAATACAGTTGGTGCTGTGATTACATCAATTGTTGCTGTTATTTTTGCCGTTACAAAGTTTACGGGCGGCGCTTGGGTTGTATTAGTTGTCTTGCCTATTATTATTTTCATCTCAATGTCCATTCACAGGCATTATGAAGATGTTGCAGAAGAATTGCGCATCGATATGAAAACGATACGTCCAGAAGCAAGCGATGTAGTCACGCTCGTTTTAGTGTCAGGCGTTCATCGTGTTGTGAACAACACGATATCCTTTGCGAAAAGTCTAAATGTTGATCCGATTGCTGTATACGTTGGTTTCGATGAGGCGTCTATAAATAAAATGGAGAAAGAGTGGAAAGAATGGGGAACTCCTTGTAGACTGGTAGTTCTTCGCAGTAAATATCGTTCTCTACTTGAACCATTGAATCGTCTTATTAAAACAATAGAGGCGAAACAAGAAGCTGAGGGAGGACACATCCATATTATTATTCCGCAATTCATTTCGCACAAATGGTGGCATCATGTATTACATAACCAGAGTGCACTTCTTTTACGAATGTGGTTTATTCGTCATAAAGATATAGTCATTACAACAGTTCCATATCATTTGCATAAATAATATCGTTCAATTATTGGCGGCCTACATCATTACGCGATGTAGGCCGCATATTGTATTGGGAGTTATTCAGGAATTGCGAAATAAGAAGTAATTGCTTCCAAAACGAAGATATCGTATAATAAACAGTGCGTGATAGGATAAATGGTGTCCTTTTGCTGCAGAATTTATGATAATGCGCCCATAGCTCAGTCGGATAGAGCGGTGGTTTCCGGTACCACGTCTGCCGGGGGTTCGAATCCCTCTGGGCGCGTCAAAAAGTCCTAACTTACATTTGTAGGTTAGGACTTTTTTTATTTCTCTCTTGTTATATCTAGTAATAACATTTACTATTAGTATGTGGTAATAAAAATGTTCTATATGTCCACTTTGATTTTCAAACGTATAAGTCGCTGCTCTGAAGAACAAAAGGTGAACTGCATTCGTTCTCTTTTTTGTTTTAACATGGCATGACCGTTTCTATGCATGGTCGGATGCTCTCTCCCACCTAAAAAGAAAGGTTTTATGCCGTTTTTTCAATTTGCATTTATATGTTTTTTTATTGTTTTCTTTCAATATTATTCATTTTTCGGTTGTAAGATGGATATTTCATTAATACATATAAATTAATAATATTTTGGAATGGGTATCTGCACAGGATTCTCCTTTTAACAAACTTATTGTACAATAGAGACAAGGGGGAGATTAGTTTGAAGGCAAGTCTTTTACAAGAACAAAGCTTACGTTTGGCCATGACACAAGAGTTAAGACAAGCGATTACAATGCTCCAATATAATGTACAGGAGTTAACGGAGTTTTTGTATGAGCAATCGTTAGAGAATCCCCTTATTGAGTTAGGTGGCTTTGAGAGGGAGAAGAAAAAGAGCTCAAGTAAAAGTACAAGCAAACAAATCGACAATCAAATGGAAATTTATAGTGTGGATTCGACAACGATTCAGCAACATTTATTAGATCAAATACAGTATTATAAAATAGATGAAGAACAGCGAAAAGCAGCTTCTTTCATCATTATGAACATGGATGAGAATGGTTATTTACAAGAAACAAATGAAGAATTAGCAGAACTACTCGCTGCACCTATTGATGTGGTGGACTGTGCTATGAATCTTGTCCAGTCGCTAGAGCCAGCAGGGGTAGGAGCGCGTAATATTCAGGAATGTCTATCACTTCAGTTGAAGCGCTTACAAACAAAAGATACACTTTCAGAAATGATTGTGGATGAATATTTCTCATATTTTGTTAAGAAAGATTGGCGAAAATTGATTCAGATTATGAAATGTAGTAACGAGGAATTACAATCAGCTGTTGATTGTATTACATCATTGCAGCCGAAACCAGGACTTGCGTTTTCTTCTGAGAAGCCACTTTATATTGTTCCTGATATGGCCGTGAAAAAAGATGGTGATCGTCTCGTTTTACAAATGAATGAACGCAACATGCCGAAGATTGAAATTCATTCAGAGTATAGTGCACTTCTTCATAATAGTGAAAGTGAGGTTGCTTCTTATGTCTCTGAGAAGTATCAGCACGTTCAGTGGATTATGCGCAGTTTGAAGCAACGAAAACAAACCCTTTTGCAAGTAATGGAAATTATTATGAAGAAACAACGTGATTTCTTCATGGAAGGTTCAGAATATTTAAAACCACTTTCTTTAAAAGAAGTGGCAGAAGAATTAAGTGTACATGAGTCTACCATTAGTCGCGCTACGCGTAATAAATATGTACAAACGCCGCACGGATTGTTTGAAATGAAGTCATTCTTTAGTAACGCGGTGGTTACAACAGAAGATGAGGCCATTTCTACAAAGCGTGTAAAACAATTCATTCAAACGCTTGTAGAACAAGAAAATAAGAAAAAACCACTTTCAGATCAAAAAATTTCAAAATTGTTAGAAGACGAGCATGAAATTGTTATTTCTCGTAGAACAGTTGCAAAATATCGAGAACAAATGAACATTCCGGCCTCTTCTTTAAGAAAAACAATTGGATAGGTGAAGAAGATGAAAGTTGTTTTGTATACGAAAACGGACTGTGGTCTTTGCGTGAAAGCAAAACAGATTTTGAAAGAAGTACAAAAGGTATATTCTTTTGAAATTGAGGAAATAGATATATATGAAGATGATGAGCTTTTAGAAAAGTATCAAATTATGATACCGGTCGTGGAAATTGACGGAAAACAGGCGTTTTACGGTGTCATTCACAAAGATGTCATAATAAATTATATAAACAATTCAGTTAAGAGTTGAATAAGTTTCTATCTCCTGTTACAATAATACACGTAGCAGGGATTATTTTTTTAAACCATGTGGGACATAAAATGTCACTACGGGACACAACATGACCACAAGGTGAAAATGAACCAATGTAGTGAGGAGAAATGATATGCGCTCATGGATTCAGAACATGAAAAAATTATTACCCGATCTGCTACCTGTTATGCAAACAAGAATGCAAATTCTTCAGCACATTCGTCTCATGCAGCCGATTGGAAGAAGAAACTTATCTGCAAGTCTTGGTATGACAGAACGAGTATTGCGAAGTGAAGTGCAAGTTTTGAAAGAACAAAACTTAGTTCACGTCGCTTCTTCTGGAATGACTTTAACAGAAGAGGGAACAGCTTTAGTTCTTGCTTTGGAAGACTTTATGAAAGAAATTTCCGGGTTAAAGGTTTTAGAAAAACAACTTAAGGAAACATTAGATTTGGATGAAGTTTTCGTTGTCCCTGGTGATAGTGATGAATCACCTTGGGTCAAACTGGAGATGGGCCGTGCTTGTGTGAGTTGTATAAAAGACCGTTTGACAGCGAATAATATCGTTGCTGTGGCTGGAGGAACAACGCTGGCTGCTGCTGCGGACATGATGCAACTTGATTGCAAAGATTTACATATGCTGTTTGTCCCAGCGCGTGGTGGAATTGGAGAAGGTGTCGAATTAGAGGCCAATACCATTTGTGCCAAAATGGCAAAAAATACGATGAGTAATTATCGCTTATTGTATGTTCCAGACCATGTAAGTAGCGAAGCATATGCGTCTATTGTGACAGAGCCTTCTGTGAAAGAAGTTCTTGAGTTGATTCGATCTTCCAATATCGTCATTCATGGAATAGGTGATGCGTTAACAATGGCACGTCGCAGAAATACCTCGGAAGCAGATTGGTTAAAGATTAAAGCAAGTGAAGCAGTTGGCGAGGCTTTCGGTTATTACTTTAATGAACAAGGTAATGTCGTTCATAAAGTGCAAACAGTAGGCATGCAGCTAAAAGATTTACAACATGTATCTCACGTTGTTGCAGTCGCTGGAGGATCTTCAAAAGCAAAAGCTATACAGGCTGTAATTAAACAAGGGCACACTTCGATTCTCATTACAGATGAAGGTGCAGCAAAACAGTTAACAAAGGGTATTACCCTTTAATATAATCCCCCAAGGAGGAAATTCAAATGACTAAAATTGGTATTAATGGATTTGGACGTATCGGACGTGTGGTATTCCGCGCAGCTCTTAACAACCCTAACGTGGAAGTAGTAGCAATCAACGACTTAACAGACGCTAAAACTTTAGCTCACCTTTTAAAATATGACTCTGTTCACGGAACAGTAAATGCAGAAGTATCTGCTAACGGCGACAGCATCATCGTTAACGGTAAAGAAATCAAAGTTATCGCTGAGCGTGACCCAGCTCAATTACCATGGAGCGACTACGGCGTAGAAGTAGTAGTAGAATCTACTGGACGCTTCACTAAAAAAGCAGACGCTGAGAAGCACTTAGGTGGATCAGTTAAAAAAGTTATCATCTCTGCACCAGCTTCTGACGAAGATATCACAATCGTTATGGGTGTTAACCACGAACAATATGATGCAGCTAACCATAATGTAATCTCTAACGCTTCTTGTACTACAAACTGCTTAGCTCCATTTGCTAAAGTATTAAACGAAAAATTCGGTGTAAAACGTGGAATGATGACAACAATTCACTCTTACACTAACGACCAACAAATCTTAGACTTACCACATAAAGATTTACGTCGTGCGCGTGCAGCAGCAATGAGCATGATCCCAACTACAACTGGTGCAGCTAAAGCAGTAGCATTAGTATTACCAGAACTTAAAGGTAAATTAAACGGTGGCGCAGTACGTGTTCCAACTGCTAACGTTTCTCTTGTTGACTTAGTTGTTGAACTTGATAAAGAAGTAACAGTTGAAGAAGTAAATGCAGCATTCAAAGCAGCAGCTGAAGGCGAATTAAAAGGTATCCTTGGATACAGCGAAGAGCCATTAGTATCTATCGACTATAACGGATGCACAAATTCTTCTACAATCGATGCATTATCTACAATGACTATGGAAGGCAACATGCTTAAAGTTCTTTCTTGGTATGACAATGAATCTGGTTACTCTAACCGCGTAGTTGACTTAGTAGACTACATCGCTTCTAAAGGTCTTTAATTCTTAAGTTTATCAGTTATTAATGACAAAACGAGGGAGAGGGTTTGTTCCCTCTCTCTTCTTTCGTTTTAGAAGCAAATGTGATAAGCTTTTGAATGGGTTTTGTCAATCCTAACTAGTCGGAGGGAAATCCAATGAACAAAAAATCAATTCGTGACGTAGATTTAAAGGGTAAACGAGTATTTTGCCGCGTTGACTTCAACGTACCTATGAAAGATAGCAAAGTTACAGACGAGACTCGTATTCGTGCAGCTCTTCCTACAATTCAATATTTAGTAGAGCAAGGTGCGAAAGTCATTTTAGCAAGCCACTTAGGTCGTCCAAAAGGCCAAGTAGTAGAAGAAATGCGTCTTACTCCAGTAGCTGCACGTTTAGGTGAGCTTCTTGGTAAAGACGTGAAAAAAGCAGACGAAGCATTCGGACCAGCTGTACAAGAAATGATTGCAGCAATGAACGAAGGCGACGTGTTAGTTCTTGAAAACGTACGCTTCTATGCGGGCGAAGAAAAGAACGATGCAGAATTAGCAAAAGAATTTGCAGCTCTTGCTGATCTTTTCGTTAACGATGCATTCGGTGCAGCTCACCGTGCTCATGCTTCTACAGCAGGTATTGCAGACTACCTACCAGCGGTATCAGGCTTCTTAATGGAAAAAGAGTTAGAAGTATTAGGTAAAGCACTTTCTAACCCAGAGCGCCCATTCACAGCAATCATCGGTGGTGCGAAAGTAAAAGATAAAATCGGTGTAATTCGTCATCTACTTGATAAAGTTGATAACTTAATCATCGGCGGCGGACTTGCTTATACATTTGTAAAAGCAATGGGTCATGAAATCGGACAGTCTCTATGTGAAGATGACAAAATTGAACTAGCAAAAGAATTTATGCAACTTGCAAAAGAAAAAGGTGTAAACTTCTACATGCCAGTTGATTGCGTCGTTGCAGATGACTTCTCTGAAACTGCAAACCGACAAGTTGTAGATATCGATTCTATTCCTGCTGATTGGGAAGGATTGGATATCGGACCGAAAACAAGTGCAATTTATGCAGATGTAATTAAAAACTCTAAGCTTGTTGTATGGAACGGACCAATGGGCGTGTTCGAAATGGCTCCATTTGCAGAAGGTACAAAAGCAGTAGGACAAGCATTAGCAGATGCAGAAGGTACATACTCTGTTATCGGCGGTGGTGACTCTGCAGCAGCTGTTGAAAAATTCGGTATGGCTGACAAAATGAGCCACATTTCTACTGGCGGCGGTGCGTCATTAGAATTTATGGAAGGTAAAGAGCTTCCAGGTGTAGTTTGTCTTAACGACAAATAAGTAGCAGCCAAAGAAAAAGGACGGTGCAAAGCATGCGTAAACCAATTATCGCAGGTAACTGGAAAATGAATAAAACTCTATCTGAAGCAGTTAGCTTCGTAGAGGAAGTGAAAGGTCAAATCCCAGCAGCAACAGCTGTTGATGCAGTGGTTTGTTCTCCAGCTCTTTTCCTAGAGCGTTTAGTAGCGAAGGCTGAAGGAACTGACTTAAAAGTAGGTGCACAAAACATGCACTTCGAAAAAAATGGTGCATTCACTGGCGAAATTAGCCCAGTAGCACTTAGCGACTTAAAAGTGAGCTACGTAGTACTTGGCCACTCTGAGCGTCGTGAAATGTTTGCTGAAACAGACGAAACAGTAAACAAAAAAACTCTTGCAGCATTTGAACATGGTTTAACACCAATCGTTTGCTGTGGTGAAACTTTAGAAGAGCGCGAAAGCGGAAAAACATTTGATCTAGTAGCAGGTCAAGTGACAAAAGCACTTGCAGGTTTAACAGAAGAGCAAGTGAAAGTAACTGTTATCGCATATGAGCCAATCTGGGCTATCGGTACAGGTAAATCTTCTTCTGCTGCAGATGCAAATGAAGTATGTGCGCACATCCGTAAAGTTGTTGCAGAAGCTGTTTCTCCAGCAGCTGCAGAAGCTGTTCGTATTCAATACGGCGGCAGCGTAAAACCAGAAAACATTAAAGAATACATGGCACAAACTGACATCGACGGCGCTTTAGTTGGCGGTGCAAGCTTAGAGCCAGCTTCCTTCTTAGGTCTTCTGGAGGCGGTAAAATGAGAAAGCCAACAGCTTTAATTATTCTTGACGGTTTCGGACTACGAGAAGAAACTTACGGGAATGCTGTAGCACAAGCTAAGAAACCTAATTTTGACGGTTACTGGAACAAATTCCCTCACACAACGCTAACAGCATGTGGTGAAGCGGTAGGTCTTCCAGAAGGTCAAATGGGTAACTCTGAGGTTGGTCACTTAAATATCGGTGCTGGCCGCGTAGTATATCAAAGCTTAACACGTGTGAACGTTGCAATTCGTGAAGGTGAGTTCGATAAGAACGAAACATTCCAAAGCGCAATTAAGCACGTAAAAGAGAAAGGTACAGCCCTTCACTTATTTGGCTTACTTTCTGATGGTGGTGTGCACAGTCACATGAACCATATGTTTGCACTACTTCGCTTAGCTGCAAAAGAAGGCGTGGAGAAAGTATACATCCACGGATTCTTAGATGGCCGCGATGTTGGACCGCAAACAGCAAAAGGTTATATCGATGCAACAAATGAAGTAATTAAAGAAATAGGAGTAGGACAATTCGTGACTATCTCCGGTCGTTATTACTCCATGGACCGTGACAAGCGTTGGGATCGCGTAGAAAAATGTTACCGTGCTATGGTGTATGGCGAAGGCCCTACTTATAAATCAGCACTTGAGTGTGTAGAAGACTCATATGCAAATGGTATTTATGATGAATTCGTATTGCCGTCTGTAATTGTTAATGAAGATGAAACGCCAGTTGCAACAATCAATGATGATGATGCAGTTATCTTCTATAACTTCCGTCCAGACCGCGCAATTCAAATTGCACGTGTATTTACAAACGAAGACTTCCGTGAGTTTGATCGTGGTGAAAAGGTACCTCACATTCCAGAATTCGTTTGTATGACACACTTTAGTGAAACAGTAGATGGTTACGTGGCATTCAAGCCAATGAACCTTGATAACACATTAGGTGAAGTTGTTGCGCAAGCGGGATTAAAGCAACTTCGCATCGCGGAAACTGAAAAGTATCCGCACGTTACATTCTTCTTTAGCGGTGGTCGTGAGGCTGAATTCCCAGGAGAAGAGCGTATCTTAATTAACTCACCGAAGGTTGCAACGTATGACTTGAAACCTGAAATGAGCATTTACGAAGTAACCGACGCTTTAGTAAATGAAATCGAAAATGATAAACATGATGTGATCATTCTTAACTTTGCAAACTGTGATATGGTTGGCCATTCTGGGATGATGGAACCAACAATTAAAGCAGTAGAAGCAACTGACGAATGTTTAGGAAAAGTTGTAGAAGCGATTCTTGCAAAAGATGGTGTAGCACTTATTACTGCTGACCATGGTAATGCTGATCAGGAATTAACTCCTGAGGGACAACCAATGACAGCTCATACAACGAACCCGGTTCCTTTCATCGTTACAAAAAATGATGTTGAATTACGTGAAGACGGCATCTTAGGAGATATCGCTCCAACAATGCTTACACTTCTTGGTGTTGAACAACCAAAAGAAATGACAGGTAAAACAATTATTAAATAATACGTATATAAAAGGAGAGAAAATACTATGTCAACAATTATTGATATTTATGCTCGCGAAGTCCTAGACTCTCGTGGTAACCCAACTGTAGAAGTAGAAGTTTATACAGAAAGCGGCGCATTCGGACGCGCATTAGTACCAAGTGGTGCATCTACTGGTGAATACGAAGCAGTAGAATTACGTGACGGTGACAAATCTCGTTACCTTGGTAAAGGTGTTCTGAAAGCAGTAGATAACGTAAACGAAATTATCGCTCCAGAAATCGTTGGTTTCGACGTAACTGACCAAGCTGGTATCGACCGTGCTATGATCGAATTAGATGGCACTCCAAACAAAGGTAAATTAGGCGCTAACGCTATCCTTGGTGTATCTATGGCAGTAGCTCACGCAGCAGCTGACTTCGTAGGTCTTCCATTATACCGTTACCTTGGTGGATTCAATGCGAAACAATTACCAACTCCAATGATGAACATCATCAACGGTGGTTCTCACGCTGATAACAACGTTGACTTCCAAGAGTTCATGATCTTACCAGTTGGTGCTCCAACATTCAAAGAAGCTATCCGTATGGGTGCGGAAGTATTCCATGCATTAAAAGCTGTATTACATGACAAAGGTCTTAACACTGCGGTAGGTGGCGAAGGTGGATTCGCTCCAAACCTTGGTTCTAACCGTGAAGCATTAGAAGTAATTATCGAAGCAATCGAAAAAGCTGGTTACAAAGCTGGCGAGAACGTATTCTTAGGAATGGACGTTGCTTCTTCTGAGTTCTACAATAAAGAAACTGGTAAATATGACCTTGCAGGCGAAGGCCGTAGCTTAACTTCTGCAGAAATGGTTGATTTCTACGAAGGTCTTTGCAACGACTTCCCAATCATCTCTATCGAAGATGGTTTAGACGAAAACGACTGGGATGGCCACAAATTATTAACTGACCGTCTTGGCAAAAAAGTTCAATTAGTTGGTGACGACTTATTCGTAACGAACACGCAAAAACTTGCTGAAGGTATCGAAAAAGGTATCTCTAACTCAATCTTAATTAAAGTTAACCAAATCGGTACTTTAACTGAGACTTTCGAAGCAATCGAAATGGCTAAACGTGCTGGTTACACAGCAGTTGTATCTCACCGTTCTGGTGAAACTGAAGATGCTACAATCGCTGACATCGCAGTTGCAACTAACGCTGGCCAAATCAAAACTGGTTCTATGAGCCGTACAGACCGTATTGCGAAATACAACCAATTATTACGCATCGAAGACGAACTAGGCGAAATCGCTGTTTACGATGGTTTAAAATCTTTCTACAACCTAAAAAAATAATTGTAGAAAATAATGACAGACCGTGAGAAATCACGGTCTGTTTTTTTGTGTTTCTTTTTTTAGAATAGTAAGTACTAAAATTCAGAAAATAAAAACTTTATGTTTTAGGTCAATGTTTTTGACGTAAATTCCGCTCGGAAACGCAGTCGTATCAAGGGTGTAAGCGTATAACACATGCGGTTTTTTTTGTCAAGTCGATAAATTGCAGGTTTTTATAATTTATACTATGATAAGAATTGAAAACAGAAGATCGTATAAACATGAGGGATGATGAACATGAAGTTTACAAAGATTATTGTCCAAGTTGCAGCGCTTTACGTGTTTTACATGGTTGGAACATGGGTAGAAGAGATGTTGAATCTTCCAATTCCGGGAAGTTTGATTGGAATGTTTTTACTACTCCTTTTACTCAGCATGAAGGTTCTTCCTGTGAAATGGTTTGATTTAGGAGCAGAGACACTCGTTGCTATTATGCCGTTTTTATTGATTCCACCAACGATTGGTTTAATGAATTACGGTGCTTTTTTTATGAGTAAAGGAATTTCTCTTTGCATTACCGTTATCGCGAGTACATTTTTAATTATTATTGTCGCAGGACATACAGGACAATATCTTGCGAATAGAAAGGAAAAAGAATCATGATGAGCAATATATTAACCGGAATCGGTTGGGTTATTCTTACAGTGCTATTATATCAATTATCTAAAAAGATCTATAAAGTATTGCCAACACCGTTTACGATTCCAATGATTGTCGCAACAGCATTAATGATTGTCTTATTATTGGTGCTTGATATACCATATCAACAATACATGCAAAGTGGTGGAGGCTGGATTTCCAAACTGCTTGGACCAGGTGTTGTAGCATTTGCAATTCCTCTTTATAAGCAGCGTCACGTGTTGCAAAAATATGTTGTACCGATTGCAGGTGGTGTAATCGTTGGAACAACAGTTGCAATTGGAAGTGACCTTATCATTGCTTCACTTATGGGGACAGATAAAAGTTTAATTTTATCTTCTTTACCAAAATCGGTAACAATGCCAGTTGCGATGAGTGTATCAGAGCAAGTTGGTGGTGTTCCGTCATTAACAGCAGCATTCGTTGTTGTTGCAGGGATTACAGGAACAATTACAGGCCCAGTTCTATTAAAGTGGAGCCGCGTTACAAACTCTGTTGGTAGAGGAATTGGATTTGGCTGTGCATCTCATATTATGGGTGTTATGAGAGCAATGAAAAATAATGAGAACGAGGGTGTTATTGGATCGGTAACAATGACATTGACAGCGATTTTAACATGCTTACTTGGACCGTTATTTGCGGGTATGTTTATGTAATAAAGAAAGGCGAGAGCAATTGAACAGCCCTCGCTTTTCTATAGGATTTATGCTAACATTTAAACTAATTGAATCTTTGTAGGAGGTATACTGAGGTGCATACGTTATTATCAGTTTTACTTATTATTGTATCAATTTTAATAATTGTTATGGTACTTATGCAGTCTAGTAATAGTTCAGGCCTTTCAGGTGCAATTTCAGGCGGTGCAGAGCAATTATTTGGTAAGCAAAAAGCACGCGGAATTGAAGCAGTATTAAACCGTATTACAGTTGTTTTAGCTGTATTATTCTTCGTACTAACAATTAGTGTTACGTACTTGAACGTATAAGCAAAGGCCTTGCTTTTAGTAGATATGGAAAAAGAAGAAGCGTTAGCGGATTCGTGCTAATGGTTCTTCTTTTTTGTGCTCATTTGTATTCCATTATTCGAAAAAAGTTTCTAATTAGATTATGGAAATGGAACTATGGTAAACTAAGGACAGAAACAATACGACTAGATTACAGAAGAGAAAGAGGAGAAGAAGATGATGAAATTAGCATCTCCGAAACCATTTACATTTGAAGGTGGAGACCGTGCTGTTTTATTACTACATGGATTCACGGGGAATTCAGCTGATGTACGTATGCTCGGGCGTTTCTTAGAGAAAAAAGGCTATACTTGTCACGCCCCAATTTATAAAGGACATGGTGTGCCTCCAGAGCAACTTGTTCATACAGGTCCTGAAGACTGGTGGAAAGACGTAATGAATGCTTATCAGCATTTAAAAGATCAAGGATATGAGAAAATCGCTGCTGTTGGATTGTCACTTGGTGGTGTATTCTCATTAAAACTTGCTTATACATTGCCAATTTTAGGTGTTGTACCAATGTGTGCCCCAATGTATATTAAGAGCGAAGAAATTATGTACCAAGGTATATTGGCGTATGCACGTGAGTATAAAAAACGTGAACAAAAATCACCAGAGAAAATTGCTGAAGAAATGATGGAATTTAAGCAGACACCAATGAATACATTGAAAGCACTGCAAGACTTAATTCGTGACGTACGCAACAATGTCGATATGATTTATGCACCAACATTTGTTGTACAAGCACGTCATGATGAAATGATTAATACAGATAGTGCTAACATTATCTATAACGGTGTAGAGTCCACGTTAAAAGAAATTAAGTGGTATGAAGACTCTACGCATGTCATTACGCTTGATAAACAACGTGATGAGCTACACGAAGATGTATATAACTTCTTGGAGCAACTAGATTGGTAAGATCTAGTTGCCTCTTTTTTTCATGAGGTATTAAAACCATTCTTTTTAGGGTGGGAGAGAGGATCCGGCGATGGCTAGAAGCGGTCAGAGCCTGTTTTGTCCCCATGCCGAGTGAGAACAAAAGGAGAAAGTGAGTGGAGATCTTCTTTTATGTTCATGGCCGGTAATTAGGGTCAGTAAATCGAAATGAATTACTGAAATCTATTCTTTTTTTGGTGGAAGAGGGGATCCGGCGATGGCTAGAAGCGGTCAGAGCCTGTTTTGTCCCCGTGCCGAGTGAGAACAAAAGGAGAAAGTGAGTGGAGATCTTCTTTTATGTTCATGGCCGGTAATTAGGGTCAGTAAATCGAAATGAATTACTGAAATC